>NZ_AYGX02000130.1 GCF_000498955.2 Lactiplantibacillus fabifermentans DSM 21115
GTTATGCTGAACAATTTGTCCAAAAATTCGGATTAAATTTGCAATCTACCAATTTAACAGACTTATTTTCAAATAAAAAAGCATGCTGAAACTAATCAGCACACGTTTTAATCAATCGTTAATAAGGTCGCAAAGCTACCGTCCCAAATACTTTCATGGTGGGCGCGAATTTGTTCAGCTGTCAGGATTGCCGAATCATAAGTAGTACTCAATCCACGGCCAATCGCCATCTGAAACCCACGATCATGACCGACACGAATCGCCGTATCCACACAATATTCGGTTTGCAACCCACACGCTTCCAACTCGTTGACCCCCAGATGTTGCAAATGAGTCGTTAACCCCGTTTCAAAAAATGAATCTGAATGATATTTAAGCATAACCCGATCTTGGGGTTGCCGAGCTAACTTATCGTCTAATTGCCAAGCATCACTGCCATACGGTAATTCTTCATCGGTGTGTTGCATGAAGATTACCGGTAGCTTGTGCGCATGATACGCCGCAATCCGCTGATTGATACGCGTCAATACCTTAGGATAGTCGTGCGTGTCAGTTAACCCATTTTGCATATCAATAACTAATAGTGCTTCTTGTATCATGATTATTCCTCCGTATAATTGCTTAAATAAGTCGTAATAGTTTGCCGCAATTGCTGGTCACGTTGGGCATCGTACGCATACTTAGCAGCGGTCCAGTGGTCTGGTGAATATAGCCACACTGACTTAGCCAGATGCGTCGGTGATTCGGTGGCATATCTTGGAAATACATGGGCATGTAAAAACGCATCCGTGTTGCCCAAAATATCATAGTTGATACGTTGTGCGCTGGTTGCAACTTGTATTGCATCACCCAAGATACTCATATCACGCAAAAACAACGTGCGTTCCGGTAGCGTCAATTCATTCAGACTGGCCACTTCCCGTCGCGGTAGTAATACTGAGTATCCCGGTAAAAATTGGACATCGCCAAACACTGCCACCCCGCCCGGTAACGTTGCCATCACCATTGGATTGGTACCGTTATTGGCTGATACAATGCGATTGTCACGCCAAGTTGTCAGCTACAATCGCCACTTTTCTAAGCGATATAATTGTTCGGCATCGGGATGGGGCACCCCCGGTTTAAATTGATAACCATAATGCACGTAAAACCCGCGGCCGGTTATCGAAGCTGGCACCTCAATCCGTTTAGCGCGCAGATAGTAAGGATCTGTTTGGAGTTGCGCCATGATCAAATTGCCAATACCGTGCCCCTGCCAACTAGGTGATACAAAAATCGTGAATAAACTGCTTTCAGTTTGGCTCCCCCAAAACGGCCCAATCGCGCCCGTACCAACTAACTGATCATCAGCGATAACAACATAGAAATGCGTGGCCTGGGCTTTTTGCATCAACCAGGCCGGCGTGATGCGCTGGACCGTCGCCTGAATATATTCCGGTGAATAATCGACTGCATTACTCGTTTTTAAGGTCGTCGCAATCAAGCTGACGGCAGCCGTTGCATCAGTCTTTCGAAAACGCCGAATCAAAACCATTCGCAACACTCCTTTATTTTTAACACGTTAATCATTTTTTAATAATACCACTAAAAATAATCGTCGACCATCGCCAAATTATCAAATTCTGGCGGCCATGCTATGATAATAATATAAATAAACCATCAGAAAGCTGGGTATCAAATGATTAATATTAATCATCGTCAACTTCAAGACGTTCCGCTGTTAGAAGTTGTTGACCGCGACTGGCAGACCGCCCCCTTGCCGCTGATCGTGTTCTATCACGGCTGGCGTTCAGAAAAAGAATTAGTCTTAACGCAAGCGCGTAAACTGGCGAGTCACAAAATGCGCGTCATCTTGCCGGATGCGCCCAACCACGGTGAACGCAGTCATCCAGTGAGCACCTTACCATCGATGACCTTTTGGCAAAGTATTCAAGGTAACTTAGCCGAATTTGAGCTAATCATTACTGACTACCGCCAACGTGGGCTAATTTTAGCTGACAAAATCGGAGTCGGCGGTTATTCGATGGGTGGCATGACCACTGGGGCCTTACTCACCCACCATCCCGAAATTAAAGCGGCCGCCATCATTATGGGCACGCCCAATTTAGCCGCCTATGCACAACTGGTCCGTAAAGATGCCAAACGGCGCAATTTGTACTTACCAAATGACATGGAAACTTTAACAAGTTGGCTTAATGCCTATGATTTGAACCAACATCCAGCAACCATTGCACAGCGGCCACTGTTGTTTTGGCATGGGACTGCTGATGAACGCATTCCGTATCAGCAAGCCCGCGACTTTTTCGACCGCTACCACCAAGCGGACTATGCCAATCAAATGGCGTTTATTACCGGGTATCAGGCCCAACATTTGGTCAAAATTCCATTAATGAATAAGATTACCAATTTCTTTGACTACTATTTAAATTAAAGCCAGACGTCATTAGTAAGGTTCAATCAGCGAGCCATCATAATCAGTAACGGACCCGTCACCGAGCGCGTCTTATGAATAACCCTCGTGATATATGGTTATCTTCGGTATAATTATACTTATGCAACGGAGGTAGCTAATTTTGACTCATTATAAATTTTATTATTCCAGATGGCAGTGTTTCATCTACTTATTGTTGGGCGGTGGGCTCATCTTAGTTGGCACCGCCATGATTAATATTGGTCTTACATCCCATATTTTACTCACTATCATGGGTCCTTTTTTAATATTAGCGGGACTATTCATCCAACTGATTGCCTTACACCGCTTGTTGACCAATCCGGCCGTCTTAGACGTCGGCCCGCAAGGAATTGCTTACCGCTATGGCACCTTTAGCAATCGCAAAGTAATGTGGTTGCCGTGGGAAAATATTGAAGACATCAAATTCGGTGATATTACGTATCAAAACTATACAAATAATTCAGTACCACTAAAATTGGAATATATTACGATTACCGTTACCACTGGATTTTTAAAAGAGTACCATATGTTTCGCGATAATATTTTTATTACTGGCAACGACCTAAGAATTACGACTAATACTTTGGTAGATTGTAAAATTAATCCGAACGCTGTTCGGACAAAAAAGATCAGCTTC
>NZ_AYGX02000131.1 GCF_000498955.2 Lactiplantibacillus fabifermentans DSM 21115
GAGGCTGTGACATAAGTCTCTAAATTTAAAGCTGGTGAAGTGAAATCTTCGGATTTCGCTTCACCAGCTTTTTGGTATAATCAAAATAAAAAAGAGTATCGGTTGCCCCCGATACTCTACGAAATTATCCCCGAAAGGATATTCCAAATATGCAAGATTATTATAACATGAACCAAACCACTATGAGTATCGCTTTAGACTACATTCCTGAAGAAAATCATCCTGCCCGTTACATCAATACGTTAGTTGAATCATTGAAAATTGACTATAACTATCAGTTTGGTCGCCCTCGTGAATATGACCTAGCGGCCATGTTGAAACTGGTCTTATTAGCTTATACATACGGCATCTTTAGTAGTCGTCGAATAGAAAAATTTGCTCGTGAGAATAAACCCGCTGGCTGGTTAATTGCTGACCAAGTGCCCTCATATCGAACTATTTGTCGTTTTAGAATTTCAGACGAATTAGCAAAATTAACGGATAAAAGCCTTGGTAACTTAACGGTGTTTTTAGAACAACAAGGGTTAATTAATGATGTCTCATTCATTGATGGTACTAAGATTCTAGCAGATGCTAATAAGTACAGTTTCGTTTGGAAAAAGAATACAATCCGATTTGATAAGTCCAACCGTGACCAATTGGTCGCGATTTTAGGTGAATTACATGAAGCCAAAGTAATTGGTGAAGTACCAGCTGGATCGGAAGTTACACCAGAAATGTTGGATGCCATTATTGGTGTTGTTGAAGATAAATTAATTGCCTTGGACGAAACTGTTAAAGCGACTGAAAAGGTGTCACCTAATCCAGCTAAACAACAACGGCGTAAACTCAAATCTAAAAAACGTAAATTGGACGAACGTTGCGAAAAAATGCGTGAACACGAGCAACAACAAGCGACCTATGGTAAATGGCGCAACAGTTATTCTAAAACGGATCATGATGCCACATTCATGCGGGTTAAAGAAGACCCAATGCAAAACGGTCAATTAAAACCAGCATATAACTTACAGATCGCAACCAACAATCAATTCGTCACTGGATTTGATGTTTTTCAAAATCCAACTGATACACGCACTTTTCCAACATTCCTAAAACACTTAAAAGCACACCAAGCCCTCGGAAAAATCATTGTCGCTGATGCCGGATATGGTTCCGAAAGTAACTACCGTTATTGCGAAGATGAATTAGAAAAATATACTGTGCTCGTGCCGTACGGTACGATGCTTAAAGAAAATAGTCGTAAGTGGAAAAGTGATGATCGTAAAGTTATGAATTGGGATTATTATGATAAAGACGATTACTTTATTGATCCCAAAGGTGTGCGTTTTAACTTCAATGCTTATCGAGAACGAACTGATAAATATGGCTTCACACGACAGTTCAAAGAGTATGTTGCCGAGAAGTATGATGAAAATCATCAACTTACACCGGATGCGCTCACGGCAAAAGGAAACTTACGCCGAATCTCAATTAATGAAGCTTGGGAATATTTTAAGGCTAAAGAACGTGACCTGCTTTCAGCACCAGAAACCGGCTCAATTTACGCTCAGCGTAAAATTGATGTCGAACCAGTTTTTGGCAAAATGAAGGCTTATTTGCATTTCAATCGATTCTCGGTTCGTGGACTTGATAAAGTCAAAAAGGAAGCCGGAATCGTTGTTATGGCACTAAATATCCTCAAGTTGACCGCAATAGGTCGACCTACCCAACAAAAAGCTATGAACAAAAACCCACGCAAAACCAAAATTCGGTTTTGCGTGGGTTTTTACGATTTAGGAACTAGTTATGTCACAGCTCC
>NZ_AYGX02000011.1 GCF_000498955.2 Lactiplantibacillus fabifermentans DSM 21115
AAGCTGATCTTTTTTGTCCGAACAGCGTTCGGATTAATTTTACAATCTACCTAATTCGTATTTTTACGGAAGGAAAATATTCCGATGAAGTCGTGCGCTTTATGCAATCACAACATTTAGACGATATTTTAAAGCCTGACGAGCTGGCCGAATTGGCCCAAACTCGTAGCGACTTCATGAGTTTTAGCTATTATGCAACTAGTACCATCGACAGCACAAAAGTTCCAGCTGGCACCGCTCCTAACTATATCGGTGCTTTGGGTGCCAAGAAGAACCCCTATTTACAAGCTAACGAATGGGGCTGGCAAATTGATCCACAAGGCTTCTATGGGGTCTTAATGGACTTATATAACCGGACCGGGTTACCAATCTTCCCAATCGAAAACGGGATTGGCGTCCGTGAACACTGGGATGGCCACCACGAAATCGATGATGACTATCGGATTGCTTATCATCGGGACCACTTACAAGCGTTAAAAGACGCTGTTCGCGATGGTGCTAACGTTATTGGTTATTTAGGTTGGGGCTTAATCGATATTCCAAGTTCTCAAGGTAATATGGATAAACGCTATGGCGTGGTCTACGTAAACCGGACTAATCATGATTTGAAAGATATGAAACGAGTTCCTAAAAAGAGCTATCACTGGTTCAAACGTGTGATTAAATCTAACGGCGCCGAAATGTAAATTTAATAAGTGAGGTGTTTAATATGGAAACAGCACCAAAATCCAAGGGTAAAAAGTTCTTAGACAAGTTTGCCGATTTTTCCGCCAAACTTGGTAATGAAGTTCACTTACGGTCCTTACGTGATGCCTTTGCATTGATTATGCCCATCTTCATTTTAGCTGGGTTAGGTGTCTTAATTAATAACGTCATCTTGCCGCTAATCGTGCATGGCACCGCTTTAAGCAACTGCCAAATTTGGGGTAGTATGATTGCCAACGGTTCTTTAAACATTGCAGGGCTCTTATTAGCCCCGGCAATTGGTTATAATTTGGCCAAGAACCGCGAATTTTCAAGTCCAATGTCCGCCGCCATCGTGGCCCTTTCAAGTTTAATTATGGTCATGCCACTAAACATTGCTTTAGCCACGACGAAAGATGCCGCTAAGACGGCTTCCGTGACCGGCGGCTTAAGCTTTGCTAATCTCGGGACTACCGGGATGTTTGCCGGCATTATCATCGGGCTATTAGCGACTGAATTATTTGTTAAGCTTTCCAAAGTTAAAAAATTCAAAATTAATATCGGGGATAACGTGCCCCCAGCTGTTGCTGATGGGTTCAGCTCCATGATTCCAGTCATTTTAACGTTAAGTATCGTAGCACTAATTTCCACCCTCTTATACGTTTTCTTCGACACTAACCTAATTGCCCTGATTACGAACGTGATTCAAGAACCATTGCGTAAATTCAACACGAGCTTACTTGGTGTTATTTTAATTTATAGTTGCGGTAACTTCCTATTTACCTTAGGGATTCACCAAACGGTTATTAATGGGACTTTGCTTGATCCAGTTTTGTTAATCAACATGAATAAAAACATGGCCGCTTATCAGGCTCATAAGGCCGTCCCATATATCATGACCAATACTTTCCGTGACACCTTTGGCATGATGGGCGGGACCGGTTCAACAATTTGTTTATTAATTGCTATTTTTCTATTTTCGAAATCCAAAGCTAGTCGCAGTATTGCTGACTTAGCCACGGCGCCCGGAATTTTCAACATCAACGAACCCGTTATCTTCGGGTATCCGATCGTCTTTAATATTCCGATGATTATCCCATTTGTTTTATTACCTGATTTAGGTATCTTAATCGCCTACTTCTTTACTTCAATTGGCTGGATGAGTCGCGTCGTCGTCCTCATTCCTTGGACCACGCCACCACTGCTGAGTGCTTATCTGGCCACTGCCGGTGATTGGCGCGCAGTCCTTGTACAACTGTTCATCATTGTTTTAGGGGTCTTACTTTACTTACCATTTATGAAGATCAGTGAACGAATTGCCGCCAAGAATGCCGCTATGAATGCCTAATCAATCTCTCATGTACTCATCGCTACCGGCGATGGGTACATTTTTTTAAACCGCTTTACCGCCTCGCTAGTCTTTTTGACGGTATAATGGCTATTGAGACGCATTGTTCAGACAATTCTGAACAACAGCAAAACGAAAGACAGGAATTTGCTTATGGCTAAATACAACGATATTGCAAATGAACTACGCAAACGAATCCGCACGGGAGTCTATTCAACTGAACAAGGCTTACCCAGTCAAAAAGAACTGGCTAAACAGTTCAATACGAGTCGCGTGACCTTACAAAAAGCCCTCGACGTGTTAACTTCCGAAGGTCTAATCCTCGGGAAACGCGGGCTTGGAACTTACGTCAGTCCCGACGCCAATCGTATCATGCAGACTGAAACTAGTATCGATCAGTATACTGGCACGACGGATGGTTTAGATCCCCACCAGATTTTAAAGAATCGCCTAATTCACTTTAAAATCCAATATCCCGATGACCATGTGTGCGAAGCATTGCAACTGGATGAAAACGATCTAGTCTATTACATTATTCGCTTACGCTCCATTGACCAGTCACCGGCGTCATTGGAATATACTTACATGCCGGTCAAGGTTATTCCCGGTATTAATGAAACCGTCTTAGATCATTCGATCTATGCTTATATCAAACAGACGCTTAACCTTAAGATTGGCGCGGCCTTTCGTGAGATCAGTGCAGATCAGCCAGACGATTATGACCAAAAATATTTAGCTTGTGCGGTCACCGACCCCATCTTGCAAGTGAAACAAACCGTCTACTTAGATGATCAACAGCCCTTTGAATATTCGCGAACACGGCATCGCTTTGATAAAAATAAAATCACGGCCTATATAAATCAATAATCAAACCTGATTTCATGTTAGAATAATGAACATATGTTTAAATAAATTCACTATCAGAAAGGACTTCTCATGACTTATAAAAATATCCTCTTTGACGTTGACAACACCTTAATTGATTCGGCGACCATTGCCGCCAATGTTTTACACAAAATCACCGCTAATTACGGCTATGACGTTTCCGTTGAAACAGCGCGGTCGATGGTTGGTATTCCCACCGATAAAATTCTAGCCAAATTAGAATTGGGACACATCGCTGAAATCACGGCTGATTTCACCACCGCTATTGGTAAACATAAGGATGAATTACAATTTTTCGATGGTATTCCCGCCATGCTTAAACAACTCCGGGATGCCGGTACTACCGTTGGTATCGTCACTTCACGGACGGCTGCTGAAGTTCGTAGTGACTTGGGGGCTTTCCCAGAAATCACGTCATCTAACATTATCGTGACCGCCGATCAAACGACGGAACATAAACCAAGCGGCGCACCGTTACGCTATGCGATGGCTGAACATCAATTAGCTCCTGCTGATACGATTTACGTTGGGGACGCTATTTATGACTTAAAAGCGGCCTTAGACGCCAAGATTGATTTCGCCACCGCTACTTGGGGCGCCTTACCAACGACGGACTTTTCAAAGGCCACCTATCAACCACAACATCCGAGCGAATTATTAGCATTAATCTAAAAAAAGTAGTGAGACCGATATGGTTTTCACTACTTTTTTGATGGCTTATTAATTAAGCCTCAGCGATATCAACTAACTTATGTTGACATTATACTTATTCATTTATTATTTACATTAGTTTTGCCAGATCAGTTATAATCACTAATGAAGTCTTAATTACATACATTAATTGTTAGATTCATTTAAAAGGAGCAACTTATGAACGCATTTGTCGAAATTCCACAACCATCACGTTTTAGAATCAATGAACTCTTTCACGATAATAAATTTATTGTGCCACTCTATCAACGTAATTATGCCTGGGAAACTAATGAAATTGAAGATTTTTGGAGTGACTTGGAAGATATCGTCAACGGAAAACGAAACAATCACTTTTTTGGCCAAATCGTAACTTACCGTAATAACAATAATGAGCAAGAAATAATTGACGGGCAACAACGCTTAACTACTAGCACAATCTTTATGGCTGTAATCCGCGATATTGCTAATGAAATCTATACCGATTTAAGCAAGAACCCCGCCAATGCCTTGGATGCCGAGGAAAGCGGTGATGAATTACGTGATATCCGTAATCAAGTCAAAAAGTCCATCCGTGGTGAAAAGGGCGATGCTTCATCGTTAACGGTTCAACAACATGTCGATGACGACGGCGAAAGTTTGCAAACATTCTTTTTCAACTTGACCCATTCGAATTCAAATGCCTTAACAACCAAAACTAACTCAGAGCCCAAAAAGAATATGCAAAAAGCGTACCGCGATATGTATAGCTGGATTTTAAAGTCGTTGAAGTTGGAAAAAACATTGAGTGGCCGTATCAACAAGCTCAAATTAACTTTTGAATCATTTTTTGAAGACTTTTATATCGTAATGATTTCAGCACCTAGTCGGCGGGATGCTTTTACCATCTTTGAAACACTAAACAGCCGTGGTAAAGACTTAAAAGCTTCAGATATCATCAAAAATCACGTTATGTCGCTGATGAGCGATGATCTGGAACAAGCCAATCAAACTTGGACTAGCATTACCAGCAAACTTGATAACGACAGTAATCGGATTACGCGGTTCATCCGAACTTATTGGGCATCAAAAAAACGGATCGTCTCTGAAGCCAAACTTTATCGCGAAATTAGTTCCGAAGTGGATAATATCAATAGTGCCAAGCACTTCTTAACCGATCTCGAAAAACTGGTCGATCTTTATACGGTCTTAGAGTCGCCAACTCAACCCAAGGCCCACGCTCGCTACTTTAATAACGAAACGTTAACACAACAGCTAGATATTCTTAATCGGATGCGCGTATTACTCTATTACCCGATTGTCCTTTCACTACAGTACACACAGTTCAGTGAAGATAAAATTCTGAAAATTGTTCGTAAAGTGACATCGGTCTTTATTCGTCATCGGACTATCATGAACCAAGGTACTAATAAATTGGAAAGCGGCTTTTCAGATGTCGCTCAAAAGATTTGGACCTTACAATTACGTAATGTTGATGATATTAATAACTATATTAATGAACATTTGATTCCCAGCGATGATCAAATCAAAACTAATTTCAACGCCCTGGCAAAAGATGGCGGCCAACGGGGTGCCAAGAAGTGGACCCTTGTCTATTTATTAGCTGAACTATACGACGCAACTTTTGACGATTTTGGTAATAATGACTTATACCTCAAAGCCTTCAATGACGATAATTATCGATTAGTTCAAATTTCCACTGACCAAAACCTCGGTGATTATCAAAACTACATTGGTAATTGGACTATTTTAGAAAAAAATCTAAGCGAAAAAGAATACGCCAGCGTTTCCGAGCTCACCGTTGCGCTATTAAAGTCTGATTTAAATGCCAATCATGTATTGGCCAAACAACTGGAAAACGGTATTTGGAATTCAGATGCAATTAAAACACGTCAAAACACATTGAGTAACTCATTAACCGTTATTTGGTAACCTTCATTTTGACAGCATAACAGTAGTAAAGCCAAAACGGTTTTGCTACTGTTTTTTTGAGCGTTTTCATTCCTATCATATCGCGATTCTTGTTATCATATAGTTACTTAATTGAATTAAAAAAGGAGCTACTAACATGGTTAAACGAATCTTAGACTGCACCGCCACTGATTATGCCAAAATGACCGCTGCAGACTTAAAACAAGCGATTTACGCAGGTGAAGGTCGGACGATTCTGTCAGAAAACGTGGTGGCTTTACCACCAATCGTCGATGGCGTGACTAATAGTGAAATCGCCGTTTTTGCCGGAGCTGATTTAGTTTTATTAAACGGTATCGACTTAGAAAATATCGACATCAAAAATTTACCAGCAACGGAAAATCCCATCGCTAAGCTCAAAGAACTCGTTGGCAAACCGGTCGGCGTGAACTTGGAACCCGTCAGTGATGCCCACTTGATGAGTCAACAAATTAATATTAGTGCCGGCCGCCAAGCTTCCCTGACCACGATCCAACTGGCCGAAAAGCTGGGTGTGGACTTTATTTGCCTAACGGGGAATCCCGGGACCGGTGTGAACAATCAAACGATTCTAAACACCATTAAGTTAGCTAAAGATAATTTTAGTGGTTTGGTTATCGCTGGTAAGATGCACAGCTCCGGCGTTGATGAACCGGTTATTAACGCTGAAATTGCGGCCGACTTCATTCAAGCTGGCGTGGATATTTTACTCGTGCCGGCCCTTTACACAGTGCCACGAATTACGACCGCCCTCTTAACCGAAGTCATTGCCGTGGTCGATGCTCACAATGCGCAAGTCAGTGATTCCGCCAACAAGGTCTTAACCATGGCGACCATCGGGACTAGTCAAGAAAGCAGTAGTACCGATGTTATTCGCCGGATTGCTTTAGAAGATAAAGCGCTCGGAATCGATATCCATCATATCGGCGACGCTGGTTATTCAGGCGTGGCATTAACGCAAAACATTGATGCTTTGGGTAACGCGGTACGTGGAGCCCGCCACCAATTACGGATTCGGGCGCGGTCATTACGACGTTGAAAACTTTAATTCATTAGTAAAAAACAATCTACCAAGCAACAACTAACTTTAACGATTACTTGTGGTGACGACGACACGACTAAACAAGCGGCTGAATTTATTCAAGGACAACTTACCAGTCATTTAAAAGGGCTCAAAGTCAATGTCCACGCGATTCCATTCAACTCAATGCTCAGTAAAGTTTCATCTGGGGACTTCCAACTCAACTTAACTAGCTGGAGTATGGATTTCGCCGACCCATCACAAGCCTTAACAATTTTAACGTCCACGAGTAACTCGAACATGGGCCATTATCATAGTGCCACCTTCGACCAAGCCATGCAGGCAGCCGATGGTAAAGACGCCTTAAACCCAACGGCCCGTTATCAAGATTTATTAAAAGCCGAAAAAATTGCCATGCACGATCAAGCAGTCACGCCTTTATATGAAGGACGTTCGCAATTATTAGTTAAATCTAAGCTCAAAGGTGTCGTCACCAATGAATTTAGTGGTGCCATGGATTATCGGACGGCTTACATCAAATAGTCATAGAAAAAGCTCGTCAAACTATCAGTTTGACGAGCTTTTTCAGCCAATTCGTTTCAAAATTTTGTGTCCAGTCTTAAAATTGCAAATAACCTTTTTCTTGGCCCAAACCAGGATCAACATAAACTTGCTTTAACTTTAGTTCAAAAACGACTAATTTGGAACCAATTATGTCCCAAACCTTTTGATAATTAGGTATCGTTTCTAAATATAATGGTAATAAATCGTCAGCCATCGTTACTTCAGACCGTTTTACCTGAACATGTTGGGCCCGCATATAAGGGTTCCCCGGGGTACCGTCGTTTGGAACCGTAATAAAGGCCACGTCGGGATTTTGATCATAGACTTTTAGCGCATCGCTATCCTTAACTGATGAAAAATACAACGTGTCCGGTTGAGCTTCCCGCCAAACAATGTTCACGATTTTGACATCGGCCTGATTATCGACCGCAGTGCTCAAGGCAATTTTGTTAGTAGTTGCTTTAACTTGTTTAAAACCCTCAATATCCATATTAAAACGCTCCTTTGACTTGTTTACTGATAATTACAATTATACCGCAATTCGCCCATTTATCAAACATACGTTCCCTAATTGTTTATATGCAAAAACACACCCAAGTTACGACCATCTTGGGTGTGTTTGTTTCACGTGAAACATCGTTTTTATTTGGCCACCGAAGTCATCAAATGACTGATATAACGCCGTTCCGCTTGATTAACTAATGCTTTTTGTTGCTTAGCCAATTTCGGATTAGCCTTAATCTCAGCGGCAACTTGCTTAGTAACCGCCGTTTTCATCGCCGTTTTGACTGACTTTTGTTTTAACATGTTGCCCAGTTTGGTCAACTGCTTTTTCGTCAAGACATGCCAATGTTTATTCAACTGATACGTAACCGTCTGACGTTGCAATTGACCGTCATTGGTCACCCCGCTGAACAACCATTGTGCGGCCGTACTCGTGTAGTGATAAACACGATTGCTGGTTACTTGGGCGACTCGCTTCGCGTGATAAGTCACCCGGACTCGTTTTTGGCGATTCAAAACTAGCTGAACTTTTTGGTTACTTGGTTTCCGGGTCGCATAAGCCGTATAAACCGTTTTACCTTTTTTTAGTTGCTCCGTTACTAAGACATGATTGCCCTTTGCCGAAGTAATCGGGTCGATCTTAGCCGTTGTCGTCACGGTTTTAATGGTCGTCCCAAAGTGTTGCTGCGCATCTAAAATAAGCAACCCTTGGCAGATTAACATGACAACTAAAAATAGACTACCCCAACCGTGGCGCTTAGTAATTAACAACCAGCCGGCTAAAATTGCCGCTACTACCATCATAACAATCAACATTTAGGCCGCCTCCTTAGTTTTAACACTTAAAAACAGCGCTGGAATAATCGCGACCGCAGTTCCCACGGCAATCCAAATAAATGTATGGTAATAAGCGGTACTCATCATCGCCGTGGTGGCCACGTTGTTCCCTTCATAACTCGCGATGACTGCCGCCAAAATCGCCGTAGCAATCGAGCCACCAATATTTTGCGCCATCCGCGTTGTAACGGTCGCTTCGGGGATGAGTTTAGGATCCAAGCCGGTGTAGCTATCACTCATAATCGGAATCGTCACCCCACTACGACTGAGCCCCATCAAAAAGAGCATCGTTAAGATTAGCCAGTCGGGCGTCGTCGTTGTGAAATACGCAAACGGAATCGTTGTCACAACTGCTAGCACTAAGGAAATAATAACGACCCATTTGGCACCATAGGCATCCGTTAATTTTCCAACTTGCGTTCGGGTGACTAACATCCCGGCACCTTGCGCAATTAAATAAACTCCGGTCATAATGACACTTAAATGACGAATGTTTTGTAAAAATAATGGTAAGGCAAACATCGCGCCATTGACCATTAACCCGGACATAAACAGTAACAACGCTGACGCTGAGAAGTGCGCGTTATCAAATAACTTAATTGGTAACAACGCCTTATCCGGTTGTTTGAACGCATAGACGATATAAACGAGTAAACAATCAATCCCAATAAAACCCGGGATCAAGACGCTCATTTGGCCAAAAATATCATTACTACTGAAATTCGTAACCGCGACAATCAGCCCGGAAAACAAGCCGATAATGAGTAAAAAGCCAAACAAATCAAACGGTTTGCGGTCTGCCGCGTCAGGCTCAAAAGTCGGTAGATACATCAATACCAGTACTAACGCTGCCACTACCAATGGAATATTGATATAAAATAACCAGTGCCAGCTCCAGAACTTGATCAACGCGCCACCTACCGTGGGCCCTAAGATGGGGGCAAAAACAATTGGTAAGCCCACGACGGCCATTAATTGACCTAAGTTTTGACCTTGCGCCATTTTAAGCATCAACGTCGTGGCCAACGGAATAATAATCCCGGCCGCGGCGCCTTGGACAATCCGGCCAGCTAACAACATTGGCACGTTGGTCGCGATTCCGGAAGCTAACGACCCAATTAAGAAGCCAATCTGGGCAATAATCATTAGTAACTTACCGGACATCTGATTAACTAACCAGCCGGCTAACGGCACCGCCAACCCTAACGCTAAAACATAAGCCGAAGTCACCCACTGAATGGTATTGACAGTTGAGTTTAAATCTTTCAGAATGGTGTTGATACCGATATTAGTCATGGTCGTATCGAGCATTGGTGCCATCATTACTAAAACCATGATTAATGCGGCACGCATATCCATCTTGCCAGTGGTGGGCACTGACTTGGTGGTTTTTTCTTGATTATTCATATTCATCTCTCCTTTAAGGTACTCACAGTACCCAAATAGAGATACTACAACTTCTTTTCTGAAAAAACAAGGGAGGAGATTCAAAAAAATGGCAACCACACATCGAAAACGCGGCGCCGAATTGGAAGCCGCAATTTTAAAAGCAGCCTGGGAAGTCATGCAACAGACGGGTTACGACCAGATGACCATGGCCGATATTGCCCGCGCCGCGCATACTAATAAAAATACAATTTATCGACGATGGGACACTAAATTTGAAGTGATCAGCGAAGCCGGCAAACATTATTTTGAAACGCATCCCGACTTAATTAAATTTGCAGTCCCTAATACCGGTAATTTACGGGCAGACTTAATTGCCCTCATGACCCTGCCCCTCCCCGCCGTCCAAGCAATGGGGATTCACAACTTAAAAGCGCTCGCGCTCGACATGTTTCCGCGAGTCTCCAGTGTGAAATTTGACTTCATGAATGATAATTACTTCCAACGTTTTTTAAATGATATTTTGATAAACGCTGATAAACGTGGTGATTTAAAAACACCGCCCGCTGAAATTCCGGCCGCTGCCAAAGGGCAACCAACTTTGCTGATGTTGTCGTACGTTTTAAGTGAACGACCGTACGATGCCGCCGCTGTGGTGTCATTAGTGGATGATATTTTATTGCCCGTGCTTACCCGCTAAATACATGTAAAAAAATCCGGTGATAACCAAACGTTATCACCGGATTTTTTTAGGCTTGATCGAATTGACTATTATAAAGTTCCGCATAAAACCCATTTTCAGCCAACAGACTTTGATGGGTCCCCCGCTCAATGACCCGACCATCATTAATCACTAAAATCTGGTCAGCACTTTGAATCGTCGACAACCGATGCGCAATGACAAAACTCGTCTTGTCTTGCATTAAAGCGGTCATTGCGGTTTGCACATCGGCTTCTGTATTACTATCAATAGACGCCGTTGCTTCATCCAAGACTAGGACCGGCGCCCCGGTTATAAAGGCCCGGGCAATACTCAATAACTGCCGCTGCCCTTGCGACAAACTATGCGCATTTTCACTCAGCAAGGTGTCATAGCCGGCTGGCAGCTGCTTAATAAAGACATCCGCATTGGCACGCTGAGCCGCTAATTCGACTTCCGCATCGCTAGCATCAGGTCGGCCGAGCCGAATATTTTCGCGAATCGTCAAGGTGAATAAAAAGGATTCTTGTTGCACGACGGTCACTAAGCGGCGTAAGTCTTGCCGACGCATCGTCGTGACATCGCGACCGTCCAATAACACCCGACCATGTTGCAACGGATATAAATTGGTCAGCAAATTCATAATCGTCGTCTTCCCCGCACCAGTTGGTCCGACTAAAGCGACGACTTCACCTTGTTTAGCGACTAGATTGATATCTTTTAAGATAGGCCGCGTGTCATAGGCGAATGAAACTTGTTCAAACGTTACATTGCCCGTGGTCTGTTTGACGGCCACGGCTGCGGGTGCATCTTGTTCGGGCGCTTCATCGATTAATTCAAAGACCCGTTCGGCACTCGCTAACGATAATTGCAACGTATTAATTAGATTAAGCACGTTATTAATCGGTCCGGTAAAATTCCGCAAGTAAATTAAAAACGTAAAAATAATCCCAACAGTGATGCCACCATGGCCGGTTAAAATCGAAATGGCTCCGGCCGCCGTAATGAGTAAATACGCAATATTATTCGTCATATTGTTAAACGGTCCCATAATCGACGATAACGCCTGCGCGCGAAAGGCGGCTTTCGTATACGTTTCGTTCGTTTCGTTGAACATAGTCATAGTGGCCGTCGTGTGATCAAATAATTGCACGAGTTGTTTGCCGGAAACGGACTCTTCAATTTGAGTGTTCAAACTACCGAGCGCGGCTTGTTGGGTCATGAAAGCTTTTTGCGTTAACTTGGCGATGGCTTTCGAAAATAGATACGTCGCTAACGTACTTAGCAGCGCAATCCCCGTTAACAGCGGTGACAAAATAATCATTGCTAACCCCATCCCCAAGACACTAATCACCCCAGTAAACAACTGGACGAAAGTTTGCATCAAGGCGGTATTGATATTATCCACGTCATTGGTTAGCCGACTCATGACGTCCCCATTATCATGGGTATCAAAATAAGTCATGGGTAGGCGTTGTAAGTTGGCAAAGACATCGTGTCGAATACGGGCACTAGTATCTTGGGCAACTTTAATAATGATTGAATTTTGAAAATACGTAAAAACACTCGCAATTAAGTACATGCCAATCATCGCCGCACACACGATTAAGAGGGCTTGCAAACGATGCTTACTAATATATTGATCAATCACAATCCCGTTAATTCGGTTGCCAATAATCGTGACCGCGGTCGTGACGATTGTTAATAAAAAGACGATCACCAACTGCCACTTGCGGGTAGCTAAATAATGCCAAACCCGCGTCACCGTTTGTTGCCAATTATTTAACTGGACTTTCTCGCGATGGAGATTACGAGGTCCGTGTCGATGCATGTCCATGCCGGCCACCTCCTAATTGAGTTTGCACGAGTTGGCGATAAAAATCAGACTGTTTTAACAATTCCGCATGTGACCCGTGGGCCGTGATTTGACCATCTTCTAAAACGATGATTTGGTCGCAATCCATGACATTCGTCACCCGCTGGGAAATAATAACCGTCGTTTGGTCGGACCGAGTTTGTTCCAAACGGGTCTTAATTTCCGCATTAGTGGTCTGATCAACGGCACTGGTCGCATCGTCCATGACTAAAATATCGCGTTTGGGCACTATTGCCCGGGAAATATTTAGGCGTTGCCGTTGACCACCTGAAAAGTTTTTTCCGGCCTGTTCAACAGGCGCATCATAATTTGCCGGCAGTCGGTCGACAAATTCATCCGCCACGGCGACTTGATTGGCCGCCGCAAGTCCCACGTCAGTCGCCGCTTTGGCACCATAAGTCAAGTTACTCCGCACGGTGCCCGAAAACAGTAACGAATCTTGCAAGGCGACCGTTATCTTTTGATGGACCGCGGCTAAGCTCATTTCCTGAATATCGGTACCACCAATTTTAATGGTTCCCGTATATTGATCAAAACTGCGCGTCAATAAATTAATCAGCGAACTTTTCCCAGCACCCGTCGGCCCGATAATGCCTAACCATTTTCCCGCCGGCAACTTAAAACTTACATGATTTAAAATCGGTTGACTCTGTTGATAACCAAACGTCACATCATCAAATTCCACATCACTGCCAGTCGGAACAACGGTCGTGACCACTGGTAATTGTTCAGCACTTTCTTCATCTAAAACCGCCTGTACTCGCGTCGCACTCGTAATCGCCCGCGAAAAGGCAGTAATGATATTAACAGTTTGAATCATCGCAGAAGTAATTTGAATCATATAGTTAACAAAGGCAATAATCTGACCATCGCTAATGGTTTGACTGATGGCTAAACTACCCCCATAGCCTAACGCCACCACGACCCCTAAATTCAACAACAACTGAATCACTGGTGACAAAATCACGGTCGCCATCGCCGCCCGTTGACTCGTTTGGCGTAATTGGGCATTCTCATCATTGAACTGATCGAGCTGATGGTCTTCCAAGACATACGCCTTAATCGTCTTAGCACCTTGTAAGTTTTCACGCATGACACGATTAACCGTATCGACGGCTTGTTGCATTTTGGTATACAACGGAATACTGCGCCGCACAATCCATAACATGAAAATCACCAAGATGGGCATAATAACAAATAAGATTGGCGCCAAATCCGGACAAACAATGACCGACATGACGACCCCACCGAGTAATAACATCGGTGCGCGAACCATCCCACGAGTAATCATCATTACTAAATTTTGCATTTGGGTGACGTCATTAGTAATCCGGGTAATCAACGTAGCCGGTTCAAGTCCACCCGGTTGCCGGTCAACTAGCGCCACCGTTAACATATGACTCCGGAGAGCTTCCCCCATTTTTAAAGAGGCGTAACTCCCTAAAGTCCCACAAGTGGCCCCAAAGATTAACCCCAAAACGGCAAACATCAACATCCATAAGGCTTCTTGAATGACGAAATGCATATCGCCCTTCGCCAGACCATGGTCGATGATATTAGACATTAAGGTCGGTTGTTGCAAGTCACAAAAGACTTCTCCCAACATAATTAACGGAGCTAAAAAGAAACAGATCCGCGTTTTTCCGTGGATGTGTTGCATCACGATTCGAAACAAGGCGACTTCCTCCCATCTAAAAAAAGCGTCACGACTCCCCTCGACCTAGTAAGGACTAAGGATCCGTGACGCATTTAATTATTAATCAGCATTATATATAATAGGGCAGGATTTTGTCACATGCAAGTAATTTCCCGCTTATCGCCGACGCTGATAGTTACTATAAATGACTGCAACAATAATCAGCGCCACCCCGACCATTTGCCAGCTCGCCACGCGCTCGCCTAATAGCAAAAATGCGACCACAATGGAGGCTGGTAATTCTAACGAAGATAGGACCGGTCCCACCCCTAGCGCCAAATACGGCATAAAAATCGTATAACAAGCTAACGGTAAAATCATCGAAAATACCGCCGTGAGGACACCCCATTTAACGGCCGCCACCGTTACCGGTCCGCTTAAGAGTTGTGGTCCCCAAATAATGGCCACTAAGATAAAAGCCCCGCTGCCCAACAACCACGTTTTGCTCAGCGGATCCAAGTTATGGCCTAAACTCCCGGTCACTTGAAGTGTCACCGCATAGGCCACCGCCGCCAAAAAACTCAGTGCCAGTCCCATGAATGAGAGTGGGCGATTCATCGGCAATAAGCCAGCTGCCAAAACAGTTCCTACCAAAACTAAGCTAATACTAAATACTTGGCGACGACTCGGCCGGCGGTGATGCCATAACGCGCCCATCAAGACGGACAACCAAACAGATTGCATTAACATCACCGCCGCCACAGCCACACTGACATAATGTAACGCACTAATATAAAAAGTATTCGTAAAACCTGAAGCCGTTCCCGCCAACATGACAATTGCGACTTGCCGCGGCGTGGTCGCTTGCGTTCGTAACGGTCGTTGACGGACCAACTGGATAATCGTCAAAACTAATGCTGAACTAAAAAATGACCAGAATAATAAGGGGCCACTTGCGACCCCTTCACGACCGGCCATTTTAAATAACGATGCCGGAATCCCATAACTAATGGCGCCAAGTGCGACCATCACGGGAGCAATTTTTCGCACCATCCTCATCCTTTCTGGGCTTGTAAAGCGGCCATCGTCGCATGCTGAAACGTGCCGATTAAGTCATGAATCGTATCCAATGATTCATGCTGACCATCCAACAACCAGGTCCGCCAAATCGCATAGACGCCGGCACTCATAAAATGGGCCCAATACTTTTGCTGAGCGGCCGTTAAGCCTTGCATCATGGTCGTTTGCTGATAAAAAGCCATCATATTTTCGTCAAAGATCTGTTGAATGATCGGTTCAAAATCCCGGCTGACCGCGAGCTTCAATTCCGGTGCTAAGTCCGTAAAAAATTCGCCAATTGCGGCCATTTTTTGCGCCGTCGGAACATGTTTAATAACATCGTCAAACCGGGCATCAATTTGCGGTTTAAAATAGGCCGTCAAAATATCCGCTAATGAATCAAAATTACGATAAAATGCCATGCGACTAACGCCGGCACGTTTGACAACTTGGGTCACCGTCACTTCTGACAAAGCCTTAGTTTGCAAAAGTTGCCATAGCGCGGTGGTTAAATACGTTTTCGAATCTTGTTTGATTGCTTGGGCATGATTGGTCGCTGCCATTACAATTACCTCTTTCTGTCACAGATGCGCGGTTTACGCTTGTTTCACTACTGCGTCAATTGTATGATACTTTCACAGACGTTACAAGTGTAACTAAAACAATTGGAGGTATTTATTAATGCAAAAAGAATTAGTTGTCGTGACCGGTGGTAGTGGCTTTATCGCCATCCACATTATTTTACAATTACTGCAACAAGGCTATCGGGTCCGCGCCACGGTCCGTGCCCCTAAAAAAGTAGCCTTGATTAAGCAGATGCTGACTAACGGTGGTCAAACGGATTTTAGCAACTTAGAATTTGCCACGGCGGACTTAACAACCGATGATCATTGGGCCGCGATTATGCAAGGCGCGACTTACGTCATCCATCCTGCTTCCCCGACGCCGACCTTAAACTTTAAAAACGAAGCCGAAATGATTCGGCCCGCTGTCGACGGCGTCTTACGCGTTTTGACGGCTGCTCGCGATGCCCATGTTAAACGGGTCGTCCTAACATCGGCATACGGCGCCATCTTTGCTGGTCATCCGCACCGCCAAACACCGTACACTGAGGCCGATTGGTCAGACTTGAATCAACCGAAGATCCATCCTTATCAAAAGTCCAAGACCTTATCTGAACGGGCAGCTTGGGATTTTATTGCTCGTGAAGGTAACGGCTTAGAACTCGCTACGGTAAATCCAGTTGCCGTGATGGGACCGGTCTTAGCCAATGATTACTCCCATTCCAACATTCAAATCCAAGAACTACTGACCGGAAAAACCAAAGCCGTTCCCCACGTTGATTCTGGCTACGTGGATGTCCGCGATGTGGCCAGCTTACATTTATTAGCGATGCAACAGCCCCAAGCCGCGGGTGAACGTTTCTTGGCAACGACTGGTGAAACTTTATCGATGCTCGATGTCGCCAATATTTTACGTCAAGCCTTTCCACAATACGCCGCACAACTACCGACAAAAACGATTCCGAACATAGCCGTTAAAGCCGCGGCAATCACCAACCCGATGTTAAAAATGGTCGCATCCATCGTCGGCACTTATGCTGAAACTAGTAATGCTAAAGCCGTTCAATTACTCGGTTGGCACCCCCGCTCGGCTAAGGATGCCATCATTGCGACGGCCCAGTCAATGATTGATTTAAACCTCATTAAGTAACCCTAGTATGTAATCTTTGCGATGTTTCACGTGAAACATTGTATTGATTGTTGAACTGGAAACACGTTTCTGCTATGCTAACGACAATCAATTCTAGGATAGGAGTAACGGCATGGATACCCAGCAACAATTTTTAACTAGTTTAAGCACCCTACTCGATAAAATTACGTTACTCAGTAAAGAACAGTTAGCAACCGAATTGAAGGGCTACAAGCCAGCGGAAGTGCATACGATTGAATATATTGGTCAGCATCCACAAGCTAATGTTACTCAAATCGCCACCGCACTCTTTGTCACGCGTGGAGCCGTCAGCAAATTAACTAAGCGGCTAATGACCCGCGGTTTGATTGAACGTTATCAGCAAAGCGATAATCGTAAAGAAATCTATTTCAACCTAACCCCACGTGGTCAGGAAGTCTTTGATATTCACGCTCGTTTACACCAAGGGTTTCAGCAACGCGATCAACCCGTATTCGACCAAGCGGACCCGGCGCAATTACAAGCAACACTTGACTTTTTAAAACAATATAACGATCATTTAGATGCTGAAATTACCAAGCAAGGCTTAAACGGTCATTAAAGGAGCTGTGACATAACTAGTTCCTAAATCGTAAAAACCCACGCAAAACCGA
>NZ_AYGX02000132.1 GCF_000498955.2 Lactiplantibacillus fabifermentans DSM 21115
GGTTATGCTGAACAATTTGTCCAAAAATTCGGATTAAATTTGCAATCTACCATATCAGTTAAATAATTATGTGCAGAGGTCATCAATTTGATGATCTCTTTTTTTGTTATTTGAGTAAAGAATTCGGTCATCTCGTAACGAATGTACGGCATACCAGCATGTGGGGACGCCGATCTTTTGGGTATTTACAACATCGCAACAAACTCTTAACCAGAACTTGATAGTTAACCGACGCAAAATTCGCGAAAATGGAAGCGTTCAGTAAATCAGTCAGCTTTTTTCAAAAGGGGTTAATCAAATGGTACACGGTATGTTTTACGCCGTCTTGTTACTCGTTTTCCTAGTGAGTTTAGTGGCGCAGTGGCTATTCCGCGAATACTTTGAGTTCTCGTTGTGTTTATATTCAGTTGAAATTTTATTTATCGGCGTTTTAAGTTGGTATGGATTTGGTAGTTTAGTTTTCTTACCATTAGTAGGACTATGGTTAGCTGGAACCGGAATTATTTTTATGATGCATCGCTTAGCATAGGAGGCCAAAATGAAAGTTCAATATTATTTAGCGAGCTTCGGCATGCTGGTTGGCGCCGTCTTATTTTTCATCAGTGCTTGTACCATGCGACTTTTTGGCAGTTTGAGTTTATGGGGATTCTTGATTGGCGTTATCATGATGATTGGTTTTGCCATTCGGATTGAAGCGCTTAAAGCGAAATATCAATTATATACGTATGAAGATCTGCAACATGTTTTAAAGTGGTAGGTGAAAAAAGAACGTTCCACAGCAATTTCATTGCCGGAACGTTCTTTTTTGTTTAACCATCAATTTGATCAGCGTCGTTATCATCAGGTAAAGCTAAGCCGCGGTTGGCGACACTAGTAGAGAAAACAATTTGGGTACTCGTCTTACCAAAAGTTTGGAGCTGATTGACGAATTCATCTAAGGCTTGCGTGGATTCGAAAATGACTTTTAAAATCTGTGAATATTCACCAGTGACACAGTCGCATTCGAGAATATTAGGAATTCGCGCGACAAACGGGTAAAAGCGTTCCTTTTGGGTCGGTTCTAATTGTAATTGAATATACGCTTTAATATGGTAGTTCAGTTTTTCATAATTTAAGTTAGCTTGATAATCACGGATGACGCCGCTCTTCTTGAGTCGTGAAATGCGCGCAGAGATAGCTGGTGACGAGATGAAACACTGGTCAGCCAGAGCTTTTAGTGAAATTCGAGCGTCCGTTTGTAAGGCGTTCAGAATTTTAATATCAGTTTTATCCATAGCAAAAAACGCCTCCCTAAGTAATTATTAGTATCATAGCATACTTTCACAGCATATTTTAATTTTAACCCGAATTTTGTGAAGAAAGGTTAACGACTTAACTGCCGTTCATAATTATCTTTAGAAAAGGGGTATGATAAAATTAATGAAAAATGGGGGTGAACTGTATGCAAACAGCACGTGTCCAGGCGGCCGTGGCGACCGTCTGGCGACAACCAAAGCTTCGTTCAATTGATAATGGTGCGTTGGCCAATGATGGCTTAGCGGCTTGGACTGGTCAGATGAGTGATGCCGATACACTCGGTTTAGAAAAAGATAACTTATTGGTGACCCAAGCATTGTTTAATGACCCTGTCTTAGTTGACCGAGTCGTCGATGGTTGGGCGTACAGCTATGTGATTTCACAGACGGATGCCCGTCATCCTAAAGGTTATCCTGGTTGGATTTGGGCACCGCAATTATCGATGACTGAACTGCCCGTGCAGACGGGACCGACTGTTACGGTGCGCCAACCATTCAC
Source organism: Lactiplantibacillus fabifermentans DSM 21115 (assembly GCF_000498955.2). Classification (GTDB taxonomy): domain Bacteria; phylum Bacillota; class Bacilli; order Lactobacillales; family Lactobacillaceae; genus Lactiplantibacillus; species Lactiplantibacillus fabifermentans. The sequence goes on from NZ_AYGX02000132.1 coordinate 1,795, forward strand.
GCCGTTGTTACGGCCGGATGGTAGTACGTTGTTACAACTGAGCTTAGGGACGGAATTAGCCGTCGTTTCAAGCGCCGACCGACTTTATGATCTGGTACAGACGCCGTTAGGGATTGGTAAGGTTGCCAAACGGGCGACGCAATTCAGTTTTGCGACCAAAGATATTTCCCGCGGTCAGACGTTAGTTCAATTAGGCACAACGTTATTGGACTTACGGTATTTATGGGGTGGCACGAGTGCGTATGGTTATGACTGTTCTGGGTTTATGTACGGTCTGCACCGGTGTATCGGGGTCACGCTAGCTCGCGACGTCAGTGAACAAGTCACCCAAGGGACAACCGTGGCGTTAGCGGACGCGCAACCGGGTGATTTGTGTTTCTTTGCCCATAATCATGGACAAGGGGCATTACATCATGTCGCGATGGTCGCCAGTGAGGGCTGGTTATTACATGCCCCGACGCCTGGCAAGCATATTACGTATTTACAATTATCGGCAACTTATTTGCAAGATGAATTAGTGACGATTAAACGAAATTGGTAGAATGAGGCGAACAAGTTTGCGGAAGTTAAAAGTATTAAAGTGGGTCATATTAGGGTTGATTATGGTAATCGGGTTGAGCGGGTGTCGCGCAACCAGTACTAAAAAGTCGGCAACCGCTAGCAGCGCGAGTGCCAAAAAAGCGCAGTCACCATATATTACGAGTTCTATCCCAACGTTTTATGTGCACGGGTATCAAGGTAGTGCCAAGTCAACGAATACGCTGATCAAGCATGCTGAAAAAACGGCCCACGCGCATAAAGTCATTGTGGCGACGGTCAGCACGAGTGGGCAGGTCACCTTGGATGGAACTTGGAAGAAAGGGACTCGGAATCCAATTATTCAGGTGGTTTTCAAGAATAATTTAGCAGAATATGACCAACAAAGTGCTTGGTTAGCTAAGGTGATTACCGCGGTCCAACAGCAACAACATTTCAGTAAGTACAATATTGTGGCCCATTCAGCTGGGTGTGTGGCCAGTGTCAATATGTTGATGACCAAACAGGCCAGTGGTTTTCCAAGTATCAACAAGTTAGTCACGATTGCCGGACCATTTGATGGGGTCATCTCAGAAGATGATGTTGCCAATCAAAACTCATTTTTAAAGAGTGGTGAACCGAAGTATTTGCACGCGGCGTATGAATTACTAGCGGCCAAACGGGCGAACTTCCCCGATGGCGTCCATCAATTGAACATCGTTGGCAACTTAGACGACGGGTCCAATTCCGACAGCTTAGTGTCCAACGTTTCCGCCCGGTCAATCAAGTATCTCTTGCGCGGACATGATGTGCACTATACCGAAAAAGATTTCCACGGTAAAAATGCGCAACATAGTAAGTTGCATGAAAATGCGAAGGTCGCTTTAGCGGTGGATAAGTATTTGTGGCATCGTTAATTGCGTGGAACTTTCCGGTATGACCGCGTTTCAAAGCGGAAGACCAGCTGCCACGATTAGTAAAAAACGAGCTAGCATATAAAAATTAAAAAGAGGCCTGATGAAATTTTTAGTTCATCAGGCCTCTTTTTTTGTCGAAACGTGTGCCAACAGGCAGTTTGTTCCGCTTAACCCAGGATAGGCAACCAGGCCCAAAGTCCGGGCATAATTGCCAATCCCATGTTAATGCTCGCAAACTAACCGCCTTTGGTCACACGCTGTCATCTAAATAATGAATAAAAAGTATGCTAACCGAACTAGGTGGAAGAGGGCATAAGCGGCTAATAAATAAACTGCTGAAATACCGCTATATGCCAAGTATTTATAATTGCGCATAATGCTGACCCCCTTAACTTATCTAGTTACAGTGTAAACGGTCTTAGTGAAAATGGCAACGCTTTCATTGCCGGAATAATCATAAAGTTTAAGAATCGTATAATCGCGAGACCTTCCAATAGCTATCGGGTGGGGAATATGCTAAAGTTAATAATTGGTTCGGGGACCTCACCAACCGAACTTAAAGTAATATCTCAGATTTTGTAAAAATTAATTTTAGTATCATGTACTTGCCCCAGTATCAATACACAAAATTATTTCCAAATTTCCTGAGCATTAGGAAAGGACGTTATAAAATGCGCGTAACGATTAATAAAGGTCAAGAGGTCTATCAAAATATTCCGCTAATGACCGCCCGCCAACGCTATATCAAAGCGGATGTGTGGGAAATCAAAAAGGCAATTATCGAGAAGTCAGCCATTAATGGTTGGACGGTCGAAGCCTTACAACAAATGAATTAAAAAATAATGTAGGCCACGACGCGACTTGTCGTGGCCTTTTTGTGGGAAGTGAACGGTATGCCAACACCTGAAATTGTTAATCGACCATTAATCAGTATTACGAATGTCATCTGGAGCTTTGATCCCGTCACCCATCAATTATTAGTTTTGTTATTACAACGAGACAGTGCCCCATTTGAAGCCACGTGGGGGTTACCAACTACGTATTTACGGCCGGATGAAAGTGCCGATGCTGCGGCGTTACGGCTCGTACGCGAGAAACTGGGCGTAACGTTATCGAGCTTTCATACCGAACAACTCGCCACCTTTACGAATCCGAAGCGCGGCCTAGGTGAACGCGAACTCGCGTTAACTTATATGGTTTACTTGCCAGTCAAACCAGATTTGGTCGCTGGTTATGGTGCTAAGGCGGTGCAATGGTTTGCCGTGACGCCGGCCGGGGATCATGATGATTTAGTCGCAGCGGACTTACATTTTCAAGTTTTACCTGATAAAGTCAGTGAACCAACCTATTATGAAAATCAAGCTCGGTTCGTGACTCCCAAAGGGTTAACTGCTGATCACACGTTGATCTTACGAACCGCGCTACAACGCGTGCGCAACCGGCTTGATTATGCCCCGACGATTTTACTCGTCTGTGGCCACCAATTTACCTTGAAACAAGCGCGGGAAATTTATGCCATTTTATTGCGGAAACCACTACAAAGTATTGATAATTCAAACTTTCGGAAAACCCACGGGCATTTATTTGAAGAGATTGGGACCGCGCATCAGTCCAGTTCTGGTCGGCCAGCCAAATTATACCGGTTGAAAAACCAGTCTTGACACCCCTAGTTGGCCGGTGTTATTCTGGTGTCAACCTTTAAAGGTATAAAATACCTAAATTTTGTTTTGTTAAATATTTAGGACAATCACGGGGGATTGCAGACGATGGAAACTAAGGGCAACAAGCTCTTATTGTTGATTGGGACAGCTTGGTTGTTTGATGCGTTAGACGTGGCGTTATTGTCATTTATTATGCCAGTGATTAAGGAAAGCTGGCACTTGTCAGCTGGACAGATGGGGGCCGTCAGTGCGGTTACCTCGCTGGGGATGATGATTGGGGCGTTAGGCTGTGGTTATTTAGCCGATAAGTGGGGTCGTAAACCGGTCCTCATTATGACGTTATTACTATTTTCACTAGGTAACTTAGCGTTGACGGTGACGCCCAATGTCGAGACGTTCTTACTCGTCCGGTTAATTACGGGGATTGGTCTGGGTGGTGAACTGCCAGTGGCCGCCACCATTATTGCGGACCACTTCACGGGCACCAAACGAGCGCGGATGCTCGTATTGGTCGATAGTTTTTGGGCATTTGGCTGGATTTTAGCATCCGTCTTGTCATTTGTCGTCATGCCGAAGTTCGGCTGGCGTATCACCGTTTTGATTACGGCATTTATGGGCTTATATACGTTGATTATGCGACGACATTTACCGGAAAAAGCACCGGTCGAACAAACAACTAGACTCGGATTTTGGCCGGCGTTGAAGCAAGTGTGGTCGACCAAGTACCGCCGAGCGACAGTTTGCTTGAGTATTTTGTGGTTTGTCATCATGTTTGCGTATTACGGCATGTTTTTATGGCTACCAAGTGTGCTCGTGATGCGGGGGTTTTCGATGGTCCATAGCTTTGGCTATACGGTCTTGATGAGTATTGCCCAATTGCCTGGCTACTATTTAGCGGCCTGGTTAATTGGTAAGTTACCACGTAAAGTTGTCTTAGCGACTTATTTAATCGGAACGATGCTGAGTGCATGGGCGTTTGGCACGGCAACAACCGAAACGATTATTTTAATTAGTGGCGCCTGGTTATCATTCTTCACGCTCGGTGCTTGGGGCATTATGATTGCCTTTACGCCGGGGCAGTTTGAAGTCGCCGCCCGCGGAATGGGGATGGGCTTTGCCCAGTCGATTGGCCGCATTGGGGCCACGATTGGTCCATACTTAGTCGGGGCCTTGATTGGTATTGGGTTTAAGATTCCCGCCATCTTTATGGTTTTTGTCGGGGCCTTGATTTTAGGGGTAGTCGTCTTATTATTTGGATTACACGATGAGGATCGTTAGTTAAAATTAGGCATAATGTTAAATCGGCGGTTTGTGAAAGGTCAACTTTCATAAGCCGCCGATTTTTTAGTGCTCGTTTTAGCCGCGACGTAAAAATTAGGCAAATCCATTTTCAGTTAATAAAAATTTACCGGCACTTTCTCACAATAATGTTAGACCGGTCCCCGACAATCGCTGGGAACTAATGGTATGCTATTGACACGGAGGTGTTGAGATGGGGCTTTTGCTCACGATTCTCGGTGGTTTGTTAGTGATTGGCTTAGGCTATTTAGGGTGGCGGTTACGCCAACAACAACGCGCAATCATTGACTTTCAACTGACGTATCACAAAACAATGACGCCGGCACAGATTCAACATAGTCGGCGTTTTTTCTTTAAAACTGAAATCAAAAAATCAGCTGGCTATCGGCGGCTGAATCTCGGGGTGCAAGTTGGCCGCTGGGGGAGTTATGCGTTTATCGTGGCGATTTTAGCGCAACAGTTTGGTATCCTTGATGCAGATGATATGGCGGTAATGGCAACCTTGCTGTGGTTAGGATTGTTCGCAACTTTGACTTTGCGTAATGGGTGTCAATGGTGGTTAAATCGCCAATTGTATGCCAGCGTGGCCGTGGCGGATACGCCGGCACATGTTGATCTAATGATGACGCCGCAATCGTTAACGCAAGCCTTTTTGCATTATCAAATTTGGGGGATTGGGACGTTGGGGACGTTACTGGTTGTGTTAGCCATTGCTAGTGGGACGGCCGTTTTACCAGCAGATTATTTCGCTAACGGCTTTAACGGTTTCTTGTTCCAATCGGCAACCCGGTCAACCACGACGTACATGCGCAGTTCGACGACTAGTTCTGAATCAGCGACGACTGCTGACAACGACACCACGACCGACAATGAAACTAATGGTACGGATGCGACGAGTGACAGTAGTAGTGCGCCGAAGAGTAAAGCAGAAAAGGCCTACGACAGTGCCGCCTATGTGCGTTCGTTACCAGTTAAGACGAAGAACTATCTGAATACGCAAGACCGTGTCGGCATGATTTCAATGTACTATTTAGCGCTGAATCATTATCCGGCTAATGGCATTTCCAACAATCCCGGCACCAAATATGCTTTTCATATCATTAAGAATATGAAGCCGCTGACGATTGTCGTGACTTCATCGGGTTACAACGATAAAAAGTTTCTCTATTTAACCCAGATTGACGACCAAGAGCGTGTGCGCATTTTTAAATTTAAAAATCAAACACCTACGGCCTTAAATGGCTTAGTGCCGGAATATACTGAATATCCCAATTCCCAAGTGAAGATGGGGCAATTGATTAACGGTTATTATTCGGAAGAAGATGGCCCGTATCATCGCACGATGTGGGCGATGGAACCAGGGACCCTTTGGACGAAATAAAAGAACCAGCCAACCTGCGTTACTTAAGCGCCGGTTGGCTGGTTCTTTGGTTATTCCACGAGTAATGGTTTGAATTTAAATTGGTAAAAGCCAACGCCAATCACAAAGGTAATTAGGTCGGATATTGGTTGTGACCAGACAACGCCTAAGTAACCGAAGGCCGCATTCATCGCAATAATCACGATGAAGAACACGACACCTTGGCGTGAAATCGACATGATTAATGCGCCGAGGGCTTGACCGGTCGATTGAAAGACGGTCGTATACACTAAGATGACGCCAATAAAGGGCGTGGTGCTCAGCAAACTACGTAATAATAAGCTGCCAGCTTGGACGATGGTGGGTTGTGCCATGAACCAACTTACGATCGTTGGAGCAAAAATCATTAAAATAACCGCGAGCACTAACGCCAAACCGGCTTCGACAAACATATCAAAGTCAATCGTTTTCCGTAATCGCTGGAAATTCTTAGCACCAAAGTTATAGCCAATCATGGGTTGGACCCCAAAAGCAAAGCCGACAATCAATAACATCACAATCATATAAATCTTGCTGGCAATCCCAAAAGCGGCGACTTGGGTGGCCCCGTAATGGGCTAAATAGTTATTTAAAAGCGCCGTGCCGAAACTCTGCATCAAGTTGGTGATTGATGCCGGAATCCCGATAATTAAGATGCTTTTGATCAGGGCGCCGCCTAAACGATGTTCCGACCATTGGATGCTGTTGACTTCGCAACGCTGGCGCACGAAGTAAATCAAAATTATATCGGTTAGCGCGTAACCAATCACAGTTGCACAAGCTGCACCGGCTGCGCCAAGATGCATCGGAAAAATGAAAATCGGGTCCAAAATAATGGTCACGACAGTCCCGGCAACTGTGGCAATCATGGACTGTTTGGCTAAGCCCTCGGTACGAATCATATTGCTGGGGACGAGTGAAAAGATGATGAAGGTGGCCCCTAGCGCCATAATGCGATAAAACTGGGCGGCATAGCGATAAGTTTCGGTAGTGGCGCCGAATAAGTGCAAAATTGGTTGTTCAAAAATCAATAATAACGCGGTGACGATTAAACCGGTCGCAATCGCGCTATAGGCCCCAAAACTACTGACGTGGCGACTAGTTTTGGTATCTTGCTGTCCGAGTAGCCGCGACATTAAGGCACTGCCGCCGAGGCCAAAAATATCGCCAACCGCTAGCATGAATGAAAATAGCGGCGTACACAACGCAACGCCAGCAACTAGTGCCGTATTTTGGGTCTGTGACACAAAAAAGGTGTCAGCTAGATTATAAATCATACTAGCTAACATCCCGAAGACTACTGGCAGAGCCAGTTGAAAATAAGCCTGATGAATCGGCTTTTTGACGAATAATTCTTCCATTAATAAAACCCTCCGAACCATGGCCATGTCAACATGGCGTTATTACTAATTTACCGTAAATTTGAAAAACTGACAAACCTTGGTGGAATAGTTAAGCGGCGTGAAGGAAATCATGATTACGTTTATTTAATATTTAAAACTTATCATAGTACAAATATAATTTTTATCGTAAAAATCATTGCGGGGCTTAACTAAGTGGTCGTGAAAATTGAGTTATCACCTAATCAGTCGCGGGTCGATTGAAAATAATATTTTTGATAAAAATTCTAAAAACGTTGATTTAACAGCATTTATCGAAGTGCATTAGGTTGATTAACCCGCCGTTTGCCCCTATGATTATCCTGATAAAATAATCAGGAGGTAAGTCTTATGGTGAAAGCAGCGTTGCAAATAAACCAACAAAATCATGCTCGCTTGCAAGCTCAATTAATGCTAACGAGTAGCCAGCCCGCCATTCGCAAAAATGTTGTTTTGCAGCGATTAATCGTGCGTGCCGGTCACCGCTTGCAGCAGGGGCATGATACTGGGGTCGTTGCGCGCCAAATTGCCGTGGATCTGGGATACTATTTATTTTGCCACAACTACCAAATGCCGCGGGCCGCGTATGACTTGTTAGCGGTCGTCCAAACGATTGATGCGTCGCAGCCTAAAACGGCGAGTATCATCCCAATTTCTCGCTAAAAAAGCACCAGCCGTTAAGACTGGTGCTCAAATGGATTAATGACTGAAGTGAACTTGGACGATGATGGCACCACCGATGAGTCCGGTACCCACGATAAAGCCCCAAGTTAAGGGTTCGCCGAGCAATCCCCAGCTTAACAAACTGCCGACGACGGGTTGCCATAAAAAGAATAACCCGGAACTGCTAGCATTCAAACGCTGAAGACCTTGATTCCACATCACAAAGGCTAATGCCGTTGAAATTAAGCCCAGATACAGCAAGCTACCGGCGACTGTGGGAGTTGTAAATGGAATGGTAGTCAATAATTTAGGCCGGACCGCCATGACCGGCGTCAAAGTAATGCATGCCACGGCGGTTGCAATCGTGGTGACTTGTAACGGTGGATAAGTGGCGGTTGCCCGTTTGACGAGCACCGACATCAACGCCCAAGTTAAGGCCGCAACGATTAAACAACCCGCACCTAGTAAAGTATGGTCGCCGGTCAATTGTAAGCCGACAATTAGCATGACACCGCTCGTCGCCATGACCACGGCGACAATTTTAGCCCAATCGAGCCGTTCTTTTAGCAGCCAGTGGGCAAACAATAACATGAATGTCGGGGTCGCTGAAGTGACAACGGCGCCCAGTTGGGCCGTCGTCAACCACGTGCCGGTTTCCTGGGCCACGATTGACAAGGTGTTGCCGATTAAGCCTATTCCGATTAGTAACCACCAATCGTGTTTAGGAATGTGCCAGTTTAACGGTTGGCGCCAGCAGAAAAGGCCCAAGGCGATGAGTGCCACGGCGTAACGTAACCAGACTAGCGCAATCGGGGTAATCAGACTGACAACGACCTTAACAACGACAAACATGCCGCCCCAAATACTAGCGGCGAGGCTGAGTAGGACGATGCCGATTAATTTATTTCGATTCAAGATAGAGGTGCCTCCGCAAATTAGATTTTTAATTTAAAAAATCATCAGCGGGGTTAACCGCTGACTAGCGGTTAGCAGGCACATCACATTCACATAAAGGTGCGTAGAGCATATCAAAGGCCTCCTTGCGATAAAATTAATGTTTTCTAATTATAGAACTTTTCATTTTGAAAATAAAGTTCAGGTGATAAACGGCGTGGCAGCGGGGAAAAGTCATGGTATTAAAGTTCAAGCTATGTTACCCTTGCATTAAAATGAAATGACAATTTGTCAGTGACGATTGAGGAGCGATGAACAATGGGTAGTAATCAACGGTTACGAAAGTTGATTTTTGCGGCGCTATTTGCCGCGATTATATTTGTGGGGATTAGTGTGCTACGAATTCCATTACCAGCCGTGGTTGGCCGACCATTTATTCATTTTGGCAATATTTTAACGGTCATTGCGGTGTTACTACTAGGTTTTGGTTATGGTGGGGCCGCCGGGGCGATTGGCCTCGGCATGTTTGATATTTTAAATGGTTACGCTGCCACATCATGGCTAACGGTTATTGAAGCGTTGATCTTAGCAGCCATGACCGAGGTCACTTTTAAAGCGGTGCATGGTGATCAACGGCCAAGTTTGGGTAAGCTATATGCGGTATCATTGGTGGCCGGATTAACGAAGATTGTCACGTCTTGGTGTACCGGGGTCATTGAAGCGATGATGGTGGGGACGACCCTAAAAGTGGCCATGATTGGGTCATTTGCAAGCCTGTTATCCGCGACGATTAATTCGGTAGCGTGCTTTATTTTAGTACCACTCATTTATATGTTATTAGTGAAGATTGGTTTTAGTCGCCAACGTTTCAATCAATTAGGGTAATTACCAAACACATTGGTTGGCAGAACGGCGCGGCTATGCTAAACTTAGTATGTTGAATTTGGGGATGTTCTGGATTCGACAGGTATAGTTTGAGTTCGGATTGCGTTTCGTGGCTGCACCACGTAAAACATGCTCAGTTTAAATTATAACTGCAAAAAATAATAACAATTCTTACGCTTTAGCTGCCTAATAAGCGCTTAACGTAGATCCTCCTAAGATCGTCCATGTCTTAGATCTGGGTCCTAAATTTAGTGGACTTACGCTCAAGGCTTCCACCTGTAGTTGCGAGAAGAGATTAATCAGGTTAGCCATTGCTGGGTGCCCTGACATACGGCGTTTGTAATGGCGAAATTCAAATAGTATGCATATGAGCGTAGATATCCGGAGGGCAATATGCTTGGACGCGAGTTCGACTCTCGCCATCTCCATTAATCCCAAAATCCGAACATGTATAAAAAATACCGCTATAGCGGTATTTTTTTTTGCCATAAAAGTGCTAAAAATATGCACGTAAAAAGACGTGGTTGAGTTTAGAGCCAGTGGGTATCGCAGTTAAGTTGAATTTTCTAAGTTATTGAGAAGGATTAAAATAAACTGACACCGTGAAATGGGCGCTGAGCGATTGCTGAGCGCCTTTTTGGAACGGCTCAAAACTTGCAATGTGCACTGGTGCCGAGGCAAAAAAATATTTATCACACGTTTACCGGTAGTGTATTATTGTGGGAAATTAATCGTCAATGCGAGATAACCGCTTGCGGGCACTTCCTAGCCATTTTAATAACAATAACCAATCAACTAATTACTTAAACGGTTAATGATTTAAAATTAATCGGCATATAATCTTAGACATATTATCGATTGATTTTATGATAAATCGGGTATAATGTTCAAGCAGGTAGATATATGTTCAATTTGTGTCAATTGAAGCCGGCCATCGCAGTTTGAGGTTTAGACGCTGGTGACTAGCAATCACTGACGTTCGCGGACTTTTACTTAGCAAGCAAGTTAGGACGGTTACGGGGGAAGTTTTGCCGCTAATATTGGCGGAGATGATAATAATTATGAAGAGATTAATCAAACTTTTACTTATAGTCAGTGGTGTGCTGATGGGGTTGCCGCTAATTGGACAAGCCGCGACCCAGCCGTTTCCGGATGCTTCAGTCGGCAACTACGCGTTTGGCGTGGGTTCGTATTATAACGCCTTTGCGGCTGGTAAATTAACGATTAATAGTAGCCCGATTGATACATTAGAGGGGCGTTATGCGGCCAATCAAATTGTGGAATCCACGAGCGGGGTCTACAACGATGGCAAGGTTTGGAATAAGTTGACAAACTTGTCACCAGTCTACGTTGCTAATGAGGTTCCGTATGACAGTAGTGACAGTACGTTGGCGGCCCAAGGACAAAATTTGTTTGCCGTCTTAAATACGGCTAATAAGTTGCCGGATGCCGATAAAGTGGTGGTAAATAATTTACGGGATCAGGCTGATAACGAGTGGACTGCCAGTGAAAAAACGCAGAACGCGGTTTTGATTAATCATTTGGCTGCGGAAAATGTCGGCGATGTCCAGTACTTCAAAGATAATGTGGCCTCCATGGAGGCGGATTATCAGCAACAGACTGGTAAATCAATTTCACTCGATCCCACCAAAGTTGATGCGAGTGATTATTTTACCGCGGCGGCCGCTCAAATTAAAAGTATCTCCGCGTATTATGCGAGCTTTAACGACGACAGTAGTGTCATTAAGAACGATGAAGTGGATTCAGTGGCGATAGATAGTTCACTTAATGAAGATAATCCCGAGGTCACCGTTAACTTAAAGGGTAGATTGCAAATTTAATCCGAATTTTTGGACAAATTGTTCAGCATAACC
>NZ_AYGX02000133.1 GCF_000498955.2 Lactiplantibacillus fabifermentans DSM 21115
ATTATGACGCTGACTATTCGCATTTATTTGTCTAAAATCTTGACATAGGAGCCGTTCAACCGTGTGATTACTCGTCGCCACCCCTTCACTCTTTAACGTATTAGCTAACTTAGCTGGCCGAATAAGTTGACCTAAATCATCTACCAAGAATCCAACCACGGCCTTTAAGGATTCAGTATCCCTGATGTTAGCTCGCATGGAAACATCATTTAGAACAATCGTATCGTAAATTCCAGATAGCATATCATCCTTAATATTAGGCGTCGCTAAAACAACCGCGGGGAACCCGCCATAAGTTTCGTATTCTTCAAAAGCTTGATCAATTTGTCGAGAATTCTCTTTAATCTTACGTGCCATTAAAAATTCTTTGAATGAAAATGGATAAATAGGAATTTCAACATATCGCCCACTTAGTAAGGTTGATAACTCACCAGATAGCATTTTGGCATTAGATCCAGTCACCACAATATCACAATTAAAACTGGCATGAATACCGTTCACAACTCGCTGCCAGCCATCGACCATTTGAATTTCATCCAGCATCAAATAGAAGTATTGGTCGTGGTTAAGCCGTGGTTGTAACAGGTCAATCAATTGTTGCGCATCACGTATCTTTAATAATTCGAACGCTTCAAAGTTGAGATAGATAATCTGGTTAACATCGATTTTCTGTGTTATCAAATAATCTCGGTATAACTTCAATAACACCGATTTACCCGAACGGCGAACACCAGTAATAATTTTAATCGTATCCGTATCTTTTAACTGAATTAATTTTCTTAAATAAGTCGGCCGTGAAATCATGTTAGATTCTCCATTCATTTTGGAAGTATACTTCCATTTTTATGATCTGATCTTTTTTTGGAACTATACTTCCATTTCTGACCAACCTTTCTCATTCACTTGTTTAAAGCACCCCCAAAAGTAACTATGCTTTGATTGCTTCATACAATCAACCAGGGCTCCAGCTAAAATTGATAGGCAATTTCAGCTGGAGCCCTGGTATTATTTGATAGTTATTAAGCTAAGACTTGTTTAACCGCGGCATTAACCGCATCTTTTTCATCATTAATCAAGGCGACGCGACTTTCGATAACTTTCGTGTCCATCTTGATTTCACGCGTCAACATTGGGTCGGCGAGTTTTGGTTCAAAGAAGGCTTTGAATTCTGCTAACCGGGCACTGGTCTTGAAGACGCCGGTAATAACGGTGATATAAGTTGGGAATTCCATATCGCCACCAACGGTCTTTTCTAACCAAGCCCAGTCTTGGCGAATCCAGTCCCAAGCGGCTTGTTCGCCAGCATCGTTGGCTAAGACGCCGCGGAACCAAGCGCGCAAGTCTTGCGGCTTAATGGTATCGGCATCTTCAAACTTCGTGACTAACTTTGCTACTAACGCGGGATCAGTCGTTGCTGGTAAGGCCGCACTGATATCCGCCTTGAAACTAGCATCGGCGGTGGCGCGATGTTCGGCTAACAATTGGTCGAACAAGGCCGCGCTACCGTAGTTTTGAACTTCGTTACGCAAAACTAAGACCCGGACATCGGCCGGTAGACTGCTCAATTGTTGGGCATTGGCCGTAAACAATTGATGCGCAGCTGCTAACGTGTCGGCGTTCTTTGCATATAACGATGCATTCAAAACGTATGGACGGGTCAATTGGTCATCGAAGGAGTCATCCGCCTTTGCGGTCCAGCCTAAACGCGCCACTTGACCCGCACTCAGCGTATCAAACAATTGTTGTAATTGTTTTTCAGCCGCTGAATCTGGCGTGACGAACTTCTTCAAGTCGCCGGCGATGCGGTACAAAGCTACATTAACCACGGTGGAGTGGCTGTTGGCAAAGCGTGGCAACAATGGCACGACGTCGGCGTAAGAGATTTGACGACCTTCTGCTAATAACCGCAAGTCTTGCAATAATTGCAATTGGGTAATGGCATCAAAATCTTCAACATTCGCCAAAATATCAGCCAACAACGTTTGGTCGTATTTGACAATAAAATGCGAGTTGTTGCCGACGTTCAAGCGGAATGGCGTCTTAGCCGCATCCCGTAAGGCCTGATAATCACCCAAGACGACCCGTTCGTCCTTGAAGATTTCCGGAGCGGCATCGTAATTGCTGTTCAATGGAATTTGCCATTGGCGATTAGCATCATGGCCGTCACCGACGAAGAATTGTTGTTGTGACAAGGTCAATTGGCCGTTCACAACTTGGGCTGTGACAACTGGATAACCGGGTTGTTCCAACCACGAATTCATGATGGCACCCACGTTTAAGCCGGCCGCGTCACCTAATGCCGCCCATAAGTCGGCTCCGGTGGCGTTGTCATAATGATGAGCCGCGAAGTAATTCTTTAAGCCCTTCCGTAAGGCGTCATCGCCAATCATGGCCCGGACCATGACTAACATCCGGGCACCCTTGGCATACACAATTGCCCCATCGAATAACGCATCAATTTCAGCGGGATTGTTAACTTGCACGTGGACCGATTGCACGCCATCCGTAGCATCGCGTTGCAACGCAGCCGGTGCTTCGGAAGTTTGGAACGTTTCCCAGATGTGCCAGTCGGGTTCTAAGGCATCGATGGCAACGTATTCCATCATGTTGGCAAAACTTTCATTTAACCAGAGGTCGTCCCACCACTTCATGGTTACTAAGTCACCGAACCATTGATGGGCGAGTTCATGGGCAATGACGGTGGCAACCCGTTGCTTGATGTCTAAAGCGGTGTTATCCGGATCAAGCAACAAGTAGGCTTCGCGATACGTCACTAAGCCCCAGTTTTCCATGGCGCCGGCCGAGAAGTCTGGCAAGGCTAATTGCCATGAATGTGGCAATGGATATGGCGTTTGATAGAAGTCTTCGTAAAATTCAATCGAGCGCTTGGCGATGTCTAACGCAAAGTCGAGTTCGTTGGCTTGATGCGCTTTTGTACCGAAGACACCAATTTGCACGCCGCTCTTAGTCGTCGTTTGCTTGCCTTGCAATTCACCAAAGGCAAACGCGATCAAGTACGTCGACATCCGTTTAGTCGTGTCAAAATAGTGTACGCCATTTTCGGTGCGGATTTCCGGCATGTTGCTCAAAATCGTTTCGTCAGCATGTTCGTCAAACTTGATGGCCAAATCAAAGGTTGCTTTAGCTTCGGGTTCATCGACACACGGGAATGCTTGACGGGCGGCATTAGTTTCAAACTGCGTCCCGATGATTTGTTTGCGTTCACCGTTCACTTGATAATAAGATGGATAAATCCCCATCATCGTATCAGTCAATGGCGCCGTATACGTAATCGTCACGGTATTTTCGCCAGTCGCTGGCAACGTGATGTTTAACGCGTCTTGCGTTGCATCTTCGCTGAACGGTACGGCTTGGTCCGCAACGGTGACGGCACTCACCGTCAAATCTTTTTGATGGATGGCGATAGCTTGGTCCTTGGCATCACCGGTAATCGTGGTTTTCCCACTAATAACTTTAGTCGCACGATCGATATCAATATAAATATCGTAGTGCGATGGTTGAAATTTCTCATAAAAACGGGTTAATTCTGCCATGATATTCTCCTTGATTTGTTAGATTAGTTTCATTATACGCTAAAAGCCCACGGATTGCGTCGTTGAACGTGGCGTTTTTGGCGACAAAACATACCAAGAGTGTGCCAAAAGGCGGTTAGTTTGCGAGCATTAACGTGGAAGCGGCAATTATGTCCGGGCTTTGGGCATGGTTGCCACTTCCGGGTTAAGCGGAACAAACTGCCTTTTTGCACACGTTTCGACAATAAAAATGATAAAAGACTAGAATGGTGCCTGATGAACGTTAAATTTCATTAGGCACTATTTTAGTCTTTTCGCCTTACATATCGAGCCGCGCCGCTAACACGGCCGTCGTGAATTTATCCAAATCTAAATTATGCGCGGCCGACGCCTCCACTAAGTAAGCTGGCAATTCGACCGGTACCGCCACCTTCACTGGAAAGCGTTGGCGATACATCGTCAAATCAACTGCGACATATACCGCTTGGGCATGTTCAGGTAAGGTGAGCTCATTTAATTTTGATGGTGCCGGCAAGTGCGGTTGTCGTGATAACACTTGCCCAATCAGCAACATTGCGCGGTTAACCCCATCCACAAAGTCTTCGCCTTGCGTTTCGCCACCAGCAATATCTGGAATCGTGACGTGCACGCCTTCACCCGCGGCCGTCACGATAATCGGATACGTTACAATTTCAGTTGTCATGAAATCCCCCTTATGCGTTTTTGACATCTTCACAACGCTTCAAGGATAGCAATCTTTTAAGGGGACGCCCAATAAAACCACGTATAAAAAATGACGACCAAATATAACGGCCGCCAGTCATAATTATTTTGATTTTGCGGCATTACGCCGGGCATCATGCAATGTTTTGAGCGCCCGTTTCCGAGACTTCAAATTACTACTTTTCAACCGCCGACGCGCACTTGCTAAATCTTGTTTTTCCATTAGAATCAATCCTCTCGTTTTAAATAGTAATTATTACTATTTAAATATAACAGATTGTCTGTTTAAAAGCGATTAATGTTCTTGCGGTTGATCAAATAAGCAATCTGGTCGGCCGCAGCCACACCGGACTTGGGCCCATTCCGGGTTGTATGCTTGCGTCCAACGCGCGATACCTTGCAGCATGGGAATCGCGGCTTGCCCTTTGACCGTTAAGGCATATTCCACGCGCACGGGCATCTCATCATATTGGGTGCGCGCGACAATCGCATCCGTCGTCAATTCTTTGAGCGTTTGGGCCAAGACCGCATCCGTCACACCGGATAAATTGGCCTTCACTTGTTTATAACGCATGGGCCCGCCATTCATCAGCGCACAAATAATGCGCGTCTTCCATTTGCCACTCACGCAAGCCAGTCCCGCTTCTAACGGATTTCTGATATCTTTAGTTAATTTTGGTGTATACATTGGTAGCTCCTTATCCCCGTCATAATCCATACTATGTAATTTATGAGTAACTCATTGATTAGCTAAGGTCTGTTTTTTCCAGCAGTGATTGCCTACACTAGACCATAACTTGATAGGAGGAATTTTTATGACAGTTCATGCATATTTACAAATTACGATGACCATTGCCCCCGCTAACCGGGAAGCAGCGGCCAAAGTTTATACGGCTTATCGTAACCCATTTTTAACGACGATTCCAGGCGCCAGTACCAAGGACCTACTGATTCGCGATGACGACGTGCAAGTGTTGCATGGCTTTGAGAGCGTCGCACAGGCGCAAGCCTACTTAAACAGCGACTTATTCACCAAGCATGTCTTCGCGGAGCTCCAGCCGTTATGGCAAGGTCAACCCGATGTGCGCATCTACACCGTGGCTTAAATTGGCTGCAAATTAAAACGCCACTACGTAAAAGTGACGTTTTTTTAGTCTAATCAGACCAATCTGGTAATTGTAATAATTGTTGTTCAACTTGTTCCCAATCACGCGTCATCAACACGTGCGTAAATTGTTTTAAGGCTAAGCCCACAGCCGGCGCGTCATAGGTGTGGCCCGCGGTGGCATAACAATGGGCACAAGCGCGTAAATAAACGGCCCACGGTTCAATCAATTGTGGTTGATGTTGCAATTTAGCGACAACTGCTGCAGCCAGTTCTTTAGTAGCCGCCGCAATATCGGCCGGTTCCAAATCATAATCGGTCACATTTTCCATCGCCGCTTCAATCGGAGCATCTACACTTTCGTCGGGGGCCAAGTCAATTAAGACCGCCACTAAAAACTCGTCATCCCACCATGGATGGTCACTAATGAACTCGGTTAACTCCTCGGGTTCGCCCGACCAGAGGGGATTAAAGGCCGCCCGAATGCGGCGTAAACCTAAATTATTAAACGAATGCGGATAGCGTGGCCCCCGCCGTAACGCCTTCATTAAATTCTTGAGACTATCCGCGCCCGGATGCGGATCATGGACGATTTCATAAGCGATGCGCCCGTCTGATAATTGTTCGGTCGTCATAATATGGTTACCTGGTACTTCAATATCTAATAAATCTTCGAATGAAGCAACAATTTCTTTTGCCATCTTGGTGGCCTCCCTTGCTAAGCCCTGTTTTATCTGCCAGCTCGATTATACCGCAGCCACCCGTGATTAAACATCTAATGCGATTAATATTTTTATCAATCACTTCACCGCCAACCTAACGCCCATCGACAGACAATTATTGTCATTCATTTAAATTTGTTAGCACGGTGCTTAATTCAGTCGCTAAAGTCTGCTGCTCGTCAAAAATATACTCATTTGCCCAACCTAACTCATCATCGGCGACCCACCAATCCCGCATCTCATTGGCGCCAAAAGTGGCCGCTTGTGGTCGGGTTTGGTGGCGCGCTAACGTGGTAGCAAACGGGAGGTCAAAATAATAAACTACCGTGTGTGTAAATTGCGCTTGCAGGCGCGTGAGCATGGCGGCGTACCGGGTCCGCACTAAAATGCCTTCCACAATGACTAACGGTACCCGTCCGTTACCGTAAAGCGCGATTTGTTCAATCAGCGGAATCGCTAAATTATGCGGGCGATCCCGCACCATCAACATTTGCCGCCGCACGACATCTTGTGACACTAACAATGCGCCCGGTACCGCGGCTTGGATGTGTTGCGCTAACGTGGTTTTTCCACTGCCGGAATTACCGCGAATAATAATCAACTTTGTTTGCATTATCATTACTCCAATTATACTAAAACCTGCTAGTCTTACTAACCATTATAATGGTCAAAATAGGTTGTCGCATGGGCCTTAATGGCCGTCACGACCGGTCCTTTAGCATCAGCATACGCTTGCATCGTCGGCCATTCTTTCGCCGCTAACTCCGCTTTGGTGGCCCGATACCATTGGCGGTCAGCCGTATCATGCCGTAGCCAATCGCGAAAATGTAACATTTGCTGGGCTTCCGAACAACCCTCACTAAAGACGTGGATGTGTAATGGCCGCGTCGTGCCACGAAACATGCGGTGGTGATGCCAATCTGGTTCCCGAATCCGTAAGATATAACCGGCCTTCGTCAATTGTGGCACATACACCGCTTCATCCGCCGCATCCGGAACTAATAACAAAATATCGATAATCGGTTTGGCACTTAGATCCGCAATCGACGTCGAACCGACATGCTCAATACGAAGCGCGGTCGCTCCTAACGCTTGCTTGATTTTCCGCTGTTCAACCGCAAACTGCGCCGGCCACGTTGGATCAGCCGCCACTAGCTGAATGGTCGGCTGCTGTTCGATGGCTCCTAAAGTAACTTGTTGCAAATAATCCGCTGTCATTGCCTCACCTCCAAGTCAAAATGTTCGCAATCATCCTTCTAAATAAATATATTAATACAAGGAAGAAGGGTTGACCATGCATAAAAAACGTTGGGGTATCGGCATTGCGCTTATTTTAGTCGTGGGCCTAGGTACATATTTTTATTGGCACTATCAAAGCACCAAAACCACCCTGGTCGATGGCACGAATACTTCGGCCGTGATTGCTTCGGATAAGGAATTTTATCAGACCTTAATCAAAAAGTATCCGAAATTAAAAACGACGCTCGACCAAGATGAAAAACCTGAAACTTATGTCATTCCAGGACTAGTTAGTACGAAAAGTGTCAAAACTAGCAGTAAAGCGACCGGTATCAGCAAAGATATGGACCCGCAAGGCTTAGCCGTCACGGACAAATACGTCATTATTTCAGCATACAGTCGTGATAAAAAATATAATTCAGTGCTCTACTTCTTAAATAAAAAGACTGGCACCTTCGTGAAACAAATCGTCTTACCAAACACGTCGCACGTCGGCGGCCTCGCGTATGACACCGTCAGTAAGCGGTTGTGGGTCACCACTGAAGCTGGCACCACGACTGCCACCTTGTCCGCTTACGACGCGAAAACGTTAACCAGCGCTAACTTTGAAAAGACGCACACCACGACCAAGTTCGACCACGTCATCACCTTGCCGAACGTCAAACGGGCGTCATTCATTACTTATCATAACAATGCGTTGTACGTTGGTTATTTCAACTTGACCAACCAAGGCAAATTTTTGAGTTATCCATTAAAAGACAGCGGGATGCCCGACGTCACTTCGGTTAAAAACACCGATTTGCGGGGCAGCGATATTTACCAAGGCAGTTACAAAACGAATAAACGGCTGCAAGGAGTCGCCTTTTTTAAAGGCCAAATCTTATTCTCACAGTCATACGGCACCAAAGATTCGAAGCTGTTGACATTTGATAATGACGGTCAAAAATCTTGGATTAATTTCGACAACGACGATATCTTGAAAGAAGTCGCCTTGCCACCCTACCTGGAACAAATCGTCGTCGACGGCGGCAACTTGTACGCGCTGTTTGAATCCGGCGCTAAAGCTTATCGGAATGATAAATCGACGTTCCATTCCGATCGAGTGATTAAGTTAAATTTAACACCACTATTAAAGTAAAAGACCGAAAAGTCACCCCACTGCATCGCGGCAGTGAGGTGACTTTTGTGTCCAATACATCATTCATCTCAGGCTACCAATTAATGACGTTACTAAACCTCGCAGTTAGGTGCTTTTGGTTCAATGTTCACGATTGAAATCAGCTCCATAAACGTTGACGTGACGGCATTCTAACTTCACTTTGAGGTTTACGAATCGTTCGACACACACAATTACTTCTCCTCGTAATACAACGTTACTAAACCTCGTAGTTAGGTGCTTTTGGTTCAATGTTCACAATTGAAATTGACTCGATAAACGTTGATATCACGGCATTATAACTTCACTTTGAAGTTTACGAATCGTTCGAAGCACACAATTACTTCTCCTCGTAATACAACGTTACTAAACCTCGCAGTTAGGTGCTTTTGGTTCAATGTTCACAATTGAAATCGACTCGATAAACGTTAATATGACGGCATTATAGCTTTGTTTTGAGGTTTACGAATCGTTGGAAAAGCACAATTACTTTTCCTCGTAATACAACGTTACTAAACCTCGCAGTTAGGTACTTTAGGTTCAATGTTCACAATTGGAGTCGACTCGATAAACGTTGATATGACAGCATTTCAGCTTCACTTTGAGGCTTGTGAATCGTTGGAAAAGCACAATTACTTTTCCTCGTAATACAACGTTACTAAACCTCATAGTTAGTGGCTTTTCATTAAATGCTCATTATTGAAAGCAACTGGACGAACGCTGCTATAACGGCATTCTACGCTCACTTTAAATTTTTCCAGTCATCGCAAACGCACGATTACATTACCTCGTAATACAGCGTTACTAAACCTCGCGGTTGGGTACTTTCAATGAGAAAAAACATTTCAAAACCTAAACGATGAGAATAAAACGCCTCGCAAATTTCAACAATTTGCGAGGCGTTTTTTTAACTCAATTCAGCCAACAAACAATCATAATAAACTTCCATCATCATCTGCCAATCACTAAGCTGTAACCATTCATCGCCTTTATGCGCAATCCCCTTTTGGCCAGGGAATGACGGGCCAAACGCGACAATATTTGGCATGGCGCGCGCATAGGTGGCGCCCGTGGTGGTGACCGGCGTCCCATCTAAACCGGTATCCGCTTGATAAATCTTTGAGAAGCGGTGGATAAATGGTTGGTCGGGATCATTAAGTTTCGACGGGAAGCTCCGATTGACCGTAACCGTCATGCCGGGTAAGAGTTGCGATTTCAGTTGTGTTAAGATTTGGTCTTCCGCAATGGAAATTGGGTAACGCATCGAAATATTTATCGATACTTCATCCGACTTAACTTCGGCTTGATATAACGATAATTGTAACGCCCCGGAGGCTTCATCGCTAAAATCCAGGCCTAAGTTATGACCATCATATTGGTCAGCTAACTTTGCCACGACCCATTGGAAGAAGTTCCCGGTCGTTCCGGTTAACGTTGCCAAATCTTGCGCAAGTTTGGGAATAACGTTATCGGCCATATCCGGCGCATTGCTCGGCGCTTTTTTACCGGTATATTCAACCGTTTGCCCGTTTGCGAGCATAACCGTCGCGGTATCTGGTAAATAGCTGCGGTCAAACGGTCCGGTCAAACTCGTAATTTGTTTGGTTGAGCCATCGGTAATCGGTAACGTCACCGTCAAGTCGACCAAGCCGCGTTCCCCGTAAACAATCGGAAACTTGCAATCGGGGGTAAAACCGTGTGCTGGCGCTGGTTGACTAGCCAAGTAGTACGGAATATCACGACTACCCGACTCTTCATCGGTCCCAAACATAATCCGCACGCGCCGTTTTAACTTAATCCCTTGTTCTTTGATTAAATAAAGCGCTAACAAACTGGATAAGAATGGTCCCTTATTATCTAAGGCGCCCCGCCCGTACAACATGTTGCCAACTTGCGTCAGTTGGTAAGGCGGATAGTGCCAGTCATTTTCCACATCGACGACATCCAAGTGGCCTAATACCCCGAAATATTCCGGATCATCGGTCGGGCCAGCTTCGGCCCAACCGACTGCATCACCGGCGCTACCGGTTCGAAAGCCCATTGTTTCCGCCAGTTGTAAGACGTAATCCAACGCACGCTTCGGCCCAATGCCGAACGGTGCCATGAACGTCGCGTGACCATTAACACTCGGAATTTGTAGTAATTCGTCGAAGTAATTCAAAAATTCCGTTTCGTGGTCCGCGAATAATTTTTGAAAGTCTGCTCTAATTTCCATCATAAAACTTCCTTAAACCATACTAAAGTCAATGTCGATATCTTCCAATTCCGCGGCTTTCTTTTCCTCGTCGAGATATTGGTTATCCAGCATCTTAATGAATGGATAGTAGATTAATATCCCGAGCACTAACTCGAACAGCTGCAATATCGACCCGTAAATGCTCCCCGTCGATAGCCAACCAGAAATAATTGGTGGCGTGGTCCACGGCAACATGACCCCGTTCGTATATGGCACCCAACCAAGGGTAAAGACGACCCCGGAAATCAAGGTGTTTACGACCGGCACGATAATGAATGGAATCGCAATAATCGGATTCAAAACAACGGGCAACCCGAAGATTACTGGTTCATTAATCCCGAAGATTCCGGGAACAATCGCCAATTTACCTAATTCACGAATTCGTTTAGAATGACAAATCGTTAACATCAAAATGAGGAGGGATAAGGTACTCCCGCCACCACCGTACGTGGTAAAAATATCAATGAATTGTTGCGTATAAATATGTGGTAAATGTTCACCAGCCCGCCATGCAGATAAATTATCTTGCGTTAAGGTAGATTGCAAATTTAATCCGAATTTTTGGACAAATTGTTCAGCATAACCT
>NZ_AYGX02000134.1 GCF_000498955.2 Lactiplantibacillus fabifermentans DSM 21115
GGTTATGCTGAACAATTTGTCCAAAAATTCGGATTAAATTTGCAATCTACCATTTTAGTATGTAAAATAAATTTCCAATGATTAACGGAGGCACACATCATGAAGCAAACTCTTTGGGAGGCATATCCAATTTTATTTGGTGGCGATTATAATCCGGAACAATGGCCGGAAGCAACTTGGGAAACTGACATGGAAATGTTAGCCCAAGCGCACGTGAATTCGGCCACCATTAACGTTTTTTCTTGGGCGTTACTGGAACCACAAGAAGGTACTTATGACTTTTCGATGCTCGATAAAATTATCAACTTGTTACAAAAACACAACTTTCAAATCGTCATGGCAACTTCGACCGCGGCTTTGCCAGCCTGGATGGTTAAACAATACCCAGATGTCACCCGGGTCGACACGCATGGTATCCGCCAAGGCTTCGGCAAGCGACACAATGCTTGCCCAAACAGCCCTAACTTTCAACGCTTGGCACAAGATTTAGTTACCGCCATCGCCAAACGCTACGCCCACAATTCAAATATCGTTTGCTGGCATATTTCAAACGAGTACGGTGGCCAGTGTTACTGCGATAATTGTGCCCAAGATTTTCGTAATTGGCTACAAAAGCGCTACGGAACGATTGCCGCGTTAAATCAAGCCTGGGACACGAATATTTGGAGTCATACGTTCCATAGCTTTGATGAAATCGTACCTCCTGATCAACATACCGATGAATTTGAAAATGGTGGCGCCATGCTAGGTGGCGAATCCTTAGATTACCGTCGTTTTCAATCTGATAGTCTCTTAGCGAACTTCAAGCTGGAAAAAGATATCATCCGCGCCACGGATCAAAAGACCCCGATTACGACTAACTTTATGGGCACGCAAAAAGACCTCGATTACTTCAAATGGGCTAAAGAACTGGATGTCGTTTCTTGGGATAACTACCCTAGTTTTGATACTCCCGCTTCATTCACCGCCATGAATCACGACTTGATGTACGGCTTAAAACAAGCACCGTTCATGTTGATGGAACAAACCCCGAGTCAGCAAAACTGGCAACCATACAATGCGCTCAAAGACCCCGGCGAATTCCGGATGCTGAGCTATCAAGCTATGGCACATGGGGCCAATACGGTCCAAGTCTTCCAGTTGAAGCAATCCCGTAACGGCTGTGAATCCTTACACGGTTCGATCATTTCACACGTCAATTCGACCGAAACCCGCGTCTTTAAGGAGTCAGCCCAGATTGGCCAAGAATTAGCGGGCTTACCGGCGGACTTATTGACCAGTAAGAAACAAGCTGACGTGGCAATTATTTTTGATTGGGCCAGCTTTTGGGCGATTGACTTTGCATTAGGCCCAAGTGTGCGCCTAGATTATGTCCAACAAGTCCATGCTTACTATCAATACTTCTATTCCAAGAACATCGCGGTAGATATGATCAGTGTTGACGACGACTTCAGCCAATATCGCTTAGTTATCGCGCCAACGTTATTCGTACTCCGTAATGAAACCGCCACCAAGATCAATGAATATGTTCACACTGGCGGTAACTTTGTCACTAACGCCATGAGTGGCTTAGTTGATGAAGAAGATAACGTTCACCTAAACGGCTACTTCAAGCTCCTCCAACCAGCACTCGGCTTATGGGCTGAAGAATGGGATGTCTTGCCACCAGTTAGCACGTGTGAAGTAAACTTCAATGGCCATTTGACCACGAAAGCTAATATTGTCTGTGACTTGCTCCATTTAGACACGGCAACACCATTAGCCACTTATCAGACGGACCGCTTTTACAATGGTACGCCCGCCGTTACGGCCAATCGTTATGGGACTGGGCAAGGCTTCTTAGTCGGGACTTACTTAGACGAAGGTGGCATGCAACATTTAGGCGACCTCTTAGTCACTGCAGCTGGCTTAACGAGCGCTGATCAACCCACGGGCGTTGAATTAAGTCATCGCTATTCCGACAAATACCAGTACGACTTCTTAATCAACACTACCGCCCAAGCGCGGACCTACCGATACGAAGCTGGCGCCAAAGCGACTGATCTTTTAACAAACCATCCGGTTAAATCTGGTGAATTAACCTTAGCGCCTTATGCGGTTAAGATTATCCAACAACCAATGATTTAGCTTTAACTTGGCACAGTCGGCTAACAACTCAATAATTAAAAACAAAACTGGACTCAGCGACAACAAGCACGCTGAGTCCAGTTTCATTTTTCTATATTAATTTATAACATTCCATTATAGAAGAACATTCAATTAGAATCCATCACTTTCATAAAATGACATTATTCACCAAACAAGTCGCAGCCAACCACAACAATCACAAGAACAAATGCAGTTGCACCATCTTTGGCCAACAAGTAATTTAGCTACCAGCTGATCATAACGGAATTCGCCTGCGATTGGCGTTAACGGGATTGGTTCGTATCCCGTTTACACTACGGACGCCTTTTGAGACCAGTTTATGGGCTCGGAAGCGAGGTTCAAGACCACTTCTCTGGCTTGGACCGGTCTCCATGGCGAATGGCGTTACGGTCAGTTGGTAGCGGCAACCACCAAACGATGTTCGCTAAGACCTAGTGCGTACGCCGATAATCTAACAATTCGGCGGAGAGATCTTTGGTTTGACCGTAAACTTTTTGATAAATACGATAAATATCGGCATAAGCTGTCACATTTTCGGCAATTGGTTGATAAACCTTACCGTAATGAACAAATGTATCGGCGCAAGCTTCCATCGAATCAAACCAGCCTAAGCCAGTGGCCGCAATCATCGCAGCCCCCATCCCAGGGCCTTGTTCATTTTCCAAGCTAACAACGGGATGATTGAAAATATCAGCCTGAATTTGTAGCCACAGCGGACTCTTAGCACCGCCACCAATGGCAACAACCGTCTTAAAGTCGCTGCCATGGTCTTGATAAATTTGCATCAGGTCTTTGAATGAGAAGATAATCCCTTCCAAGACCGAGCGAACAAAGTCGTAGCGGTGGTGCGTCCCATCGACCCCAATAAAGCTCCCGCGGACGTTGGCATCCGCATACGGCGCCCGTTCACCAACAATATATGGCGTAAAGAGCAAGCCATTTGCCCCGACTGTTGATTGGCTGGCACTTTGCACCATCGCGCTAAAATCTTCATCGGCGGCAAAGGTATGCTTGAACCAGCTCAACGAGTACCCGGCTGCTAACGTCACACCCATGGAGTAGTACTTATCAGGAAAAGCATGATCTTCGAATTGTAGTACGCCATGATAGTCAACGGTTGGATCGTCTTCATACTTCAAAACGACCCCAGATGTTCCGATACTAGCCATGACTTTGTCATTGGACAAGATACCAGCTCCAACGGCACCAGCCGCGTTATCCGCGGCCCCACCGTATATCTTGGTCGTAATTGGCAAGCCCGTTGTTTTAGCATATTTCGGCGTAATATTGCCCGCAAAATCCACTGATTTAATTAATGGTGGACAAATCCGCAGCGGAATCTCCAAGGCTTCGGCAATTTGTTGACTCCATTGGCCGGTCTTAACATCTAATAAAACCGTCCCGGTCGCGTCGGAATAATCCATCGCTAATTGCCCGGTCATCCGGTAGCGGACATAGTCTTTTGGCAAAACAAAGGTCGCAACTTTTTGCCAAATTTCAGGTTCATTTTCTTTAACCCATAATAACTTGGTTAATGTGAAGCCTTCCAGCGGCCGATTCCCGGTAATTTGGGTGAATTCATCACCCATCGCCGCACTGATTTCAGCACATTGCGCCGTGGTCCGCGTATCATTCCATAAAATCGCTGGCCGCAGCACTTGACCCGCATCGTCTAGTAAGACTAACCCGTGCATTTGCCCCGAGTAACTGATACCTTTAATCGCAGCGGGGTCCAAGTGATCAACTCGAATCAATTGCTGAATCGCCTGCGTCGTGCCGGTAACCCAATCTTCCGGCCGTTGTTCACTGTAGCCTGGGTGTGGTTGTTGTAAGTCGTAACTGACACTCTGTTCAGCCACGACAGCACCGCTTGCATCGACGGCGAGTACTTTGACCGCACTCGTACCTAAATCAACGCCTAATACTACTGAATCCATCTTAGTCACATCCTCGTTTATGAAACCAAAATGGAGGGCAGATCATTTCCGCCCTCCATTCAAAGTATCGTTAATATTTATTTGCTGAGCGTTTCAATAATGTAGTGGTTGATCGTGTCTTTGATTTCTTCTAAATGATCAGAAGAAGTCGCTGCAATCCAGTCTGATTGTGGCTTGTCAATCGCATACTTTTCAAGTGACTTGAAGTCCGCCTTACCACTTTCGATGTCGGCGCCAATGCCGCTCTTGTATGAAGCATAACGGTCATTGATGATGGTTTCTAAGAAGCCATCTTCTTTCATCTTCATGGCAACCCGAAGACCAGCTGCAAAGCTGTCCATCCCAACAATATGACCGTAGAATAAGTCATTAGCTGCAAAGGAAGTCCGACGAGGTTTAGCATCAAAGTTCAAGCCACCGTGAGGGCCGATACCACCGTTTTCAACGACTTCATACATCGCTGCGGTTGTTTCGTATAAGTTTGATGGATATTCATCAATATCCCAGCCGATTAACTTGTCACCTTGGTTAGCATCTAATGAACCAAGCATGTTAGCTTCACGAGCCACGCGAATTTCATGTTGATACGTATGACCTGCTAAGTTAGCATGGTTACCTTCCAAGTTCAACTTGAAGTCTTTGTCCAAGCCGTATTCTTGCATAAAGGCAATCGTTGTGGCGGCATCAAAGTCATATTGATGGGTTGATGGTTCTTTTGGCTTTGGTTCAAGTAACATTTGAGCATCGAAACCAATTTCATTCGCGTAATCCTTCGCCATATGGAAGAATTTCGCGGCATGTTCTTGTTCAGCCTTCATGTTAGTGTTCCAAAGTGATTCATAACCTTCACGACCACCCCAGAAGACATAGTTTTCAGCGCCAACGCGTTTCCCAATTTCAAGACTGTGCTTTAATTGGGCAGCGGAGTAGGCAAAGATATCCGCAGATGGTGACGTTGCGGCCCCTTCAACGAAACGAGGGTTCGTAAACATGTTTGACGTGTTCCAAAGCACTTTCATGCCAGTGGTCTTTTGGTATTCGACAATGCGATCAACAACTTTATCTAAGTTGCGATTAGTTTCCCGTAACGTGTCACCTTCAGGCGCTAAGTCGCGGTCGTGGAAGCAAAGATAGTCCACCCCTAATTTGTCATAAAATTCAAAGGCCGCATCGACTTTAGCTAAGGCCAAGTCCATTGGGTCAGAGATGTGATCGTATGGCCGTTGCGCCGTCCCATCACCGAATGGGTCGACTAACCGTTGATCAAAGGTGTGCCAGTAAGCTACCGCGAACCGGAGCCAATCGCGCATCTTCTTACCACCAATCACTTCATCAGGATTGTAATATTGAAAACCTAAACCAGATTTCTTATCTTGATGGCCGACATATTGAATCTTGTCGACGTCTTTCCAATAACTTGTATTTGCCATTATTTTATCCCTCCACGTTAGTTTGTTCCAACAACCAACTTACAAAATCTATTATAAAACATCCGTTTATTATTGCAAGCGCTTTCTAAAAATAAATTTATAAAGTTATGCTTAATCAGCCAAAATATCCCGCAACCCAAAAACGGTCGCTTAGCAACTGCATTAGTTGCTGAGCGACCGCTATTGTTTTAAATTATTTAGGCGTTTCTGTAGTCTGGAACTTAAGCTCATAACCAGCTAAACCAAGTACTTGATGCGTAATCAACGAGCACCCACCTAGCAAAGTTGCGAACTTAGTTCCTTGGATCAATTCGATTGGAAAACTCGACTTAGCAATATCTTGGTAGTCACCTTGAATTTCAGCTAATAACTCTGGTAATCCTTCAATCAATGGTGAGTTTAAGTAAATGGCTTGCGGATCTAGCATCATCACGACATTGTAGATCAAACCGGCCACGACCCCACATGACTGCCGTAAGATGCGCTCGGTATCGCGGTCACCATCATTAAACATTTGAATGACTTGATCACGATCCAGCTTATCTAACTGTTTAGCCGTCTCAATCCGCGTGATAATCGCATCTTCTGAACAAAGCGATTCCACCGATTGACCGGCAGTGTTTGGACCTAGTAACGTCAACGAACGTCCAACTTCACCACCGCGACCACTTTCACCGCGCGTCAGGAGTTTATTCAAGATAATCCCCGCCCCGATTCCACGATGGATACTGAGCGTGATGAAGCTGTTGTATTGACCCCCATGACCGAAATCGCGTTCGTAAATAGCAGACAAGTTGGCTTCATTTTCAAGGATAACGGGAACTTGATACAATTGTTCAAAAATTTTAACTAAGTCAACATCATGCATATCAATCCATGGCGAATACGTGATTTGATTGTCCTTAATAATCCCATGAATGGAGAAGCAAATCCCGAGTAAACCTTTGACAGTCTGCGCTTTAGCTGCAATGTGAGCTAGAAATTGATGACACTTTTCAATCATCACTTCAATCGACTGATTGACCACATCAATTCGTTGATACTCCATAATCGTTGTATCAATATAGTTGGCAGTCGCATGCAAATGCCGGTAGCCTAAATCAAACGTTACAGTATACCCATAATTTTGATTAATCGTCACCATCGTTGGCTTGCGACCACCGACATTGGAGGCCGCCCCTTGCCCGATTTCTGTTAATAATTGTTGTTCCATTAACGTGTTATACAACGAGGAAATGGTTGATTTGTGCAGCGCTAACGCGTGCGAAATCTCAATTCGAGACGTTGCGGGATGATTAATGATTTGTTGTAAAACCAACTTTAAATTAAGATCATGTAACTGATCCCGATTAAGACTGCGCTGTACCATACTCATAACCTCACCTTTTACATCAAATATATACCTATGTACGGCAAACGACTTGTCGTTGCAAGTCGTCTACCAAGTTATTTTATAAAGTAACTGTCGCATTACCAGCTACTAATTTTGTGTCTAATACTTGATCATTTTCATGAACATAAACCGTTACATCGCCGCTAAAGCCGGTGGTCGTCACCTCAATCTTTTGACCAGCCCGTTTAGCCGTAACTGTAGCAACGTCGACTCCATGAACATCAACAACCTTGGTCGTGACTTCACCTTCAGTTAATTGATACAAATGAATATCTACGTCATGCGCGTAATCGTAATCCGCATGTTCAGCGTTTTCGTTCCGCACGATAATCGAGTTTTCACGAACTAAGACTGGCAAGCTCAATTCATCGAATTGTTGCTTGATCCATTGACCACTGACGGGCGCATCGTAGACTTGCCCATCGAGGATGCTTGTCCACTTGCCACCTGGTAGGTAGAAGTTCGCTTGGCCACGATCATTAAAGATTGGGGCGACTAAGATTTGTGACCCAAACATGTATTGGGTCCCGTTGTCATAGACGTTTTGGTCATCACCAAATTCCATAAACATTGGCCGCATTAGCGGATTCCCATAAGCGGCACCGTGGGCTGCTTGGGTATACAAGTATGGCATTAAGGATAACTTCAAGTCAACATAACGCTTCGTATTAGCGACGGCTTCATCATCAAAGTTCCACGGCACCCGGTAAACGTTGCTACCGTGGTAACGACTGTGTGATGACAAGAGGCCAAATTGCGTCCAACGTTTATATAAATCCGGCGTTGGCCGATCGTCGCCATCTTCAAAACCACCAATATCATGGCTCCAGAAACCGAATCCTGATGATAAGAATGACAAGCCGCCACGTAACGTATCACGCATCGAGTTGTAGTTCGATAAGCAGTCGCCACCCCAGTGAACCGGATAGGATTGTGAACCGGCAGTTGCTGAACGGGCAAAGACCACCGCTTCATCGGCGCCACGAACTTCAGCAATCGCGTCATAAACAGCTTTATTGTATTGTAGCGTGTAGTAGTTGTGTTCTTGTTCCGGATTAGACCCATCGAAGAATTTAACGTCTTCAGTTGGAATCCGTTCACCGAAGTCGGTCTTGAAACAATCGACCCCCATCGCTAACAAGTCTTTCAACTTAGCTTGAT
This sequence comes from Lactiplantibacillus fabifermentans DSM 21115, assembly GCF_000498955.2. Lineage (GTDB taxonomy): Bacteria > Bacillota > Bacilli > Lactobacillales > Lactobacillaceae > Lactiplantibacillus > Lactiplantibacillus fabifermentans. The sequence goes on from NZ_AYGX02000134.1 coordinate 8,070, forward strand.
ACCAAGCAACGGCATCTGGATTCGTAAAGTCAACGAACCCATTACCAGCTTGCCAGAGGTCCCATTGCCAAACATCGCCATTCTCGCGTTTAACGAGATACCCTTTTTGACGGGCTTCTTCAAATAATGGTGATTTTTGAGCAACATATGGGTTCAACCAGACACAAACTTTGATACCGCGGTCATGAATCTTCTTCAGTAACCCTTCCGGATCAGGGAATTGTTCTTTATCCCAAGCTAACGTACACCATTCAAAACCTTTTTGCCAGAAGCAATCAAAATGGAAAACATCTAATGGAATATGGTGTTCTTTCATACCATCGATAAACTTCAAGACAGTGTCTTCACTGTAATCAGTCGTAAATGACGTACTGAGCCATAACCCGAAAGACCAAGCTGGTGGTAAGTTAATGCCACCCGTTAATTGCGTATAACGGTGTAAGACTTCTTTCGGCGTTGGGCCGTAGATGACGTAATATTGTAACGATTGCCCTTCCGTACTGAATTGCACGCGATCCACATTTTCAGAACCCACTTCAAACGAGACCCGTTGCGGTTCATCGACAAAGACCCCATAACCTTTACTGCTTAAATAAAATGGGATATTCTTATATGCTTGTTCACTACCGGTCCCACAATCTTGGTTCCAAGTATCAACAGCTTGGCCATTTTTAACAAAGTTACCAAAGCGTTCACCTAAGCCGTAGATTTTTTCATCGATATCCATCGATAATTGTTCACGCATATAGTTTACTTTGGCGTCATGGTCCCAAATTGTCCCTTGGGCCTTAGTTTCAGACTGGGTAACGACTTCACCGTTCGCTGTAAATTGCATTGAAAAGTCCGTCCGCAATGGCAAAGTTACTTTTAAATCGCCACTTTGTAAGGAAGCCTGTTGGTCATCGACTTGCACGTCAACCGCCGGATCTAAGTTATTAATCTTAAAGGCTGGACCATGATCTTCACTCACGAAATGTTCCAGCTTGACCCCAATCACATTTTCGACTGGTGAGGTCACCGTAATCGTCGTTGCGCCTAAGTTTAATTGGTCGCCACGCGTTAATACTCGTTTGTATGGGGCAAACGCGGTTAACGTTTTACCATCTTGATGAGCATCAAACGTTTCCATTGGTGAATCAATATCATACTGTTCCCGATTGAGCCAATAACCATCTGTAAATTTCACTAATCGCACCTTCTTGTCTTAATTTTAATCATTTATTTTAAATTTGCTGGCCGAAACCAGTTGATTTTTTTAGTCACGCTAACTATGATTAGTAGGTAAGTTGGTTGTTTAATTCAACTAAATCAAGTTAACGCTTTCATTGTACACTCACCACCCCTAATAATTCAATCAATTTTTACACATTTTCCAATTAATTTTTAGTGATATAATTCTTTATTTATAAAATTAAAGATTGTCAGATTAGACTTCTTGCGGTTATAATTAGTTTCATTATGGCGTATTTCTAATTAGTTTTGGCTAATTACAACCTAGTAACCCTATGATATGGTATGGTCAAAGTGAGGAATTCGTCGATGCAAACCTTTATTAAGAAGATGCAATTTTTATTAGATCCTGTACTAACTAAATTCAGCAATTTGAAAGCGCTGTTAATTTTAGATATGGGCATGCGGTATATCGGCCCCCTGATGCTAATTGCGAGCTTATTTGTGATTATCACCCAACTGCCGTTTGCCGGCTGGCAGCATTTCATTGCCAGTTGGCCCCAACTTAAAGTACCAATCGAGTTAATTTTAGGTTATTTCTCATTAATTGTCGCCATCAGCATGAGCTTTGCGACGACTAAAATTAATCAGATCAGCCCTCAAGTTGGGGCAACAACTGGAATCGTTGCTTATTTACTGGCGCTGCTTAATCAACACGGCCATTTACAAGTAAGCCAATTAGGGCCAACGAGTTTCTTTACCGCCTTAATCGTGCCACTGATGGCGATTGAGCTACTAACTTGGTTGAATAACCACAACTTAAAGTTGCAACCTAAACATAACTTACCGCCCGCCGTGCCGACGTCGTTTACGTCAGTCCTGCCAGCATTAGGCGTCATCCTCGTCTTCTGGTTGCTGCAAGCGGGACTGCCGATATCGATAAACCAACTCGTTAACGTCATCTTTAAGCCATTAATTATGATTTTTAATAGTTGGTTAGGAATTACTTTGATTCTAATTTTGACCTTATTCTTATGGATGTTAGGAATTCACGGAAACAACGTCATTGGCGCCTTATTATCGCCATTTTACTTGCAGTCACTACTCGTGAACGCTTTAAATGTCACCCATGGACAAGCGGCCACGCGGGTAACGGCCGACGGCTTTCTGAACTTCGGGATGAATATCGGCGGGACCGGTGCCATCTTAGCCTTAACGCTATGTGCGCTCACCGCTAAAAGTAAGCGTTTTAAAGAAATCGGCAAAGCTGGTTTAATGCCAGCTATTTTCGGGATTAGCGAACCCGTCGTCTTTGGCTTGCCGGTCGTGATGAATCCAGCTTTCATGATTCCATTCATCGCAATTCCTGTTATTTTGCAAACCATGACTTACTACTTAATGAACGCTCACCTCATCGGGATGGTCGTCGCCCAAGTACCATGGACCACCCCAACGATTTTAAATGGGTTTTTAGTCACGGGGGGCGATTGGCGGGCGGCTGTCTGGCAACTCATTGAATTAGTGATTGCCGTCGCCATTTATTGGCCATTTTTCAGAGCTTACGATCATCAAAATCAATTAAAAGAAACAGCTGCCTTAAAGACGGCTTAGTTAAGGAGGATTTGGGATGTCGTTACATCAAACCACATTTTATTCGAATGAATTACAGATGAATACTACGGCGTATATCATCTTGCCCGAGCGCAAGACCGGCAATGCCGTGCCACTCGAACAACCGGACAAGCGGCTGCCCGTTGTTTGGCTGCTCCATGGGTTATTCGATGATGAATCGATGTTTTTGCGCTATACTGCCATTGAACGTTACGCTAGCGAAACTGGGTTTGCCGTGGTGATGCCCCGCGCGGAACGGAGTTTTTACACCGACATGGTCCATGGCGGCCGTTACTGGCATTTTATTACCGAAGAATTGCCTCAACGGATGCGTTTCTTTTACCCACTCTCATTAGATGCTGCGGAAAACTTTGTCGCGGGTGCCTCGATGGGCGGCTATGGCGCCTACAAATGGGCCTTCACGCATCCTGACCGCTTTGCCGGAGTTGCCGCCTTATCTGGGGTAATGGATATTACCGCCTTTGGTCGTGATAATCCCGACTTGGTGCCTGATTGGTCGTCAATCTTCGCGCAAGCGGACCTCGATGACACTCCGGCTGATCTGACCTACTTAGTCGATCATATGCGGACGGACCAGTTGAATGTTTTTCAAACGGTTGGCACGGAAGATTTCTTGTATCAGATGAACCAAAAAATGAAAGCGGTATTATCAACAGCTTTCGGTGATCATTACACTTATAGCGAATGTCACGGTAACCATGATTTCAATTTTTGGGATCAACAATTACCGATTATCATGCATTGGTTTCAAAGCTTACTAAAATAAAAAGGGAGTTAATTCACATGACAAAAAAGATTGGTTTAATTGATGTTGGCGGTACGACCATTAAATTAGGAGTATGGACCGGGACGGAAGTTCAAAAGTACCCAGCAATTAAGACGCCGGCGACAATTGAAAACTTCTACACCGAACTCGGCCACGCCGTTGATCAAATGAAGGCCGACCATCGAATCGTCGGTGTTGGGATCAGTTCTCCCGGAGCTGTCAACAAAGCGACCGGCCAAATCGAAGGCGCCAGTGCCATTCCTTACATTCATTACTTTGATATTCACACAGCCCTGGTTGAAAAATTCGGTCTACCCGTAACGATTGAAAACGACGCGAACTGTGCGGCCCTTGCTGAAGTTGCGGATGGCGCTGGTAAAGATGTCGACAACTTGATCTTTATGATTATCGGAACTGGGATTGGTGGTGCCATTATTTCGAATCGGCAAGTCCAACATGGTGCGCACTTATTCGGTGGCGAACTCGGCTATATGTTGATGGATGACCATCAAACCTTAAGCGAACTCGGCTCACCGGTACGCTTAGGCAAACGCTATACTGCCCGTGTCAATGACGGCACTACTTATGATGGTAAAACAGTCTTTGACTTAGCGGAACAAGGCAACACTGACGCCCAAGCTGAGGTACAAACCATGTATCAAGCATTGGCTAAAGCCATTTACAACTTACAATACAGCTTTGATCCCGAAAAAATCATTTTAGGCGGCGCCGTTTCCAATAATCCAAAGTTAATTCCAGGCGTCTTAGCTGAAATTAAGAAGATTCGTGATATCGTGGAAATCGCCCCATTCGATCCCGATGTCGTTGCTTGTCAATATACGGATGGCGCTAACTTACGTGGTGCCGCGGTCGATTTCATGAATAGTTATGCAGATTTAGTCAAATAGTTCACAAAAAAATCAGCGCGCCTTAACCGCTGATTTTTTTATAACAAGTCACTGCGTGTGTTAATAATTCTATCTGTGAATGTTATTATTATTAATAAATCAGCACCGTCATTATTAGAGTTTGGGGTAATAATTATGCGCTATAGTTTTAGGGTCAACGATCGCTCATTGCCGTTTTACGTCGACAGCATCGGTTACGATTGGCACCAAGAAGATATTAATCGCCCCCATGGTTATCCGTACGTCCACTGGCTCCAGAGCTTATCAGGGGCCGGCGAGATTACCGTGGGTGATCAGACTTTCCTATTGGAAGAAGGTCAAGGCATCTTAATTCATCAAGGGATTCCGCATGCTTACCACTCCATTAGTGGTGATTGGCAGACCGAGTTTTTCACGTTTGGTGGCGCCTTAATTTCTGAAACCACTGCGATGCTCGGCTTCCACGACTATTTATTAGTGAAGGAACAAGATCAACAGATCTTTGATTTCATCAAGAACCATCACCTCGAAATCGAAGATCCGAATCCGTTGCAAGTATACCGTTCGTCGGAATTAGTTTATCAATTTTTGCTATTATTAAAACGTCATTTAATTACTAATCCACGTAACCAACCAATTTATCAAAACGTCATCGAACCAATCATTCAGATGATTCACGATAAATATGGTGAAGACCTTGATAACAGTGATTTCGCCGAATTTTCTAATTATAGTGAACAATACATTTTGGAAGTCTTTCGCAAGTTTGCAGGCACTTCACCGCATCAATATTTACTGCAGTATCGGATTCAAAAAGCCAAAGAACTCTTGTTGAACAACTCTAAGTATTCCGTTGAAGAAGTCGGTAAGATGGTCGGTTTCAATACGAACAGCCATTTCATTTCAGTGTTCAAGCGGTTTGAACACATTACACCTGGCAAGTTCCGGCACTTTTATTTCTAAGGAAAAGCTCCTCACCAATCACGGCGAGGAGCTTTTTTATTAGGCCTCAAAGTAAGCTGGCCCGAATATCTTTAAAAGTTTTTGGGTTAAATACAACCCTAGTTTCTTGGAACCTAATGCATTCGGATGAAGCCTGTCCGTTAATTCAAACTGCCAATTGCACCTATCACTCATTTGAACACAGATTGCGTTACCATCTTCAACATAACAAAAACGACATTCCGAAGAATGCCGCTTTTGCGTACTTTATGAGATTAACTGTTACAAAGTCTTGTTAAGCATGGATTCTGCCGACTTAGGAGTGGGCCTATGCAGGTATTATCATGCTTATTACTGTGCCTTTGCGTTCCGTACATTGAATTAAGATGTAGTTGGTTACAGTCATCATCTCCTAAAGCGCTACCATTTTCAATCCTAGCCTTTGTTCGCACCAGTCATACCTTGAACGAAGTACTTTTGTAAGAACAAGAAGATTAAGAAGATTGGAATGGTTGAGATAATAATCAAAATCATGATAACCCCATAATCAATGGAAAAGTTCGTATTGGCTGACAAGCCAGAAATCAATAGTGGCAAGGTCTTTTGATCATCACTTTGTAAGACAATCAATGGCCACATATAGTTATTCCAAGCACCCATGAATGAGTAGATAGCAGCGGCCGCAAAGGTTGAACGTAATTGCGGTAAAACGATACTCCAGAAGATTCGGAATTCGCGCGCCCCATCGATTCGGGCTGACTCAATCGTATCGATTGGGAAAGTCTCCAAACTTTGATGGAAGAAGAATACTAAGAAAACCGACGTAATTGATGGCAAGATAACCGCCCAAGCCGTGTTGATCAAACCAAGTTTTGAAACCATCCGATATAAAGGAATCATCAAAACTGAGAATGGAATCATCATGGAAGCGATGAAAATCGAGTAAACCCAATTCTTACCACGAGAACGATAGATTTGGAACCCATAAGCAGCCAAGGAAGCCACGATAATGGAGAGCACGGTTACCCCGGTCGCGATTTTCAAACTGTTCCAAAAGTCACCGATTAAGTTAGTCTGGCTAAAGGCGTTGTGCCAGTTAACCATGAACTGATTACCAATCGACATTTTCCCAGCTAAAATATCAGCCGATGAGTTCGTACATTCGATTAACATCCAGATAAATGGGAACACACTAATGAATGCGCAAATAAGAATGAAAATGTATTTCAAAACACTGTTTACTTTTCGATTAGTCATCCTTATTCGCCACCTTCATTTGAATTACAGAGAGAACTAAGATGATAAACATTACAACGTAAGACATTGCTGCGGCGTAGCCAAAGTTTGGCACATACTTGAATGAAACATTGTAAATGTACATCGCGATTGTTGTTGAAGAGTTGTTCGGGCCACCATTAGTAATGTTCATTGGTTCATCGAACAATTGTAACGTACTAATAGTTGATTGAACGGCAGTAAATAAGATAATTGGCCGCAATGCTGGTAAAGTAATGTGCATAAATTGTTGGATTTTAGAAGCCCCATCAATTTCTGCAGCTTCGTAAATTTCATCAGAAACGTTTTGTAAACCAGCTAAGAAGAAGATCATATTGTAACCAGTCCACCGCCAGAGTAACGCTAAAATAATAACAATCTTAGCCATCGTCGGATCTGTTAACCATGGAATTGGTGCCGAAATCAGATGGATGTTTTCCAAGAATTTGTTAATCAAACCATCTGCTGAGAACAGCATTTTGAACAAGATAGAGTATGAAACTAATGACGTTACACATGGTAAGAAAATCAATAAGCGCCAGAAGCCGCGTAATTTCAAAGTTTTTGAGTTCAAAACAACCGCTAAGATAATCGCAAATAGTAACATAATTGGTACTTCAACGATTAAGAAGAGAAATGAATTCCCTAATGAACTCCAAAATGTCGTGTCATGGAACAAGCGGACAAAGTTACCAAAGCCAACAAACGTACTGCTATCACCTGATAGTGATGAAAATACTAATTTTACTGAACTAACAATTGGATAAATCATAAATGCGGCAAAGCCCACAATTGAAAGGCCAATAAACCACCAACCAATCCGATTGGTTTTCTCATTTACACCGTTCATATTTGTTACCCTCCCAAACTACGAGCTTACTTCAAGTCCGTATTATTAATTGCTCCCAACTTGTGACTTGTAAGAGCTTTCAATTTTACTGATAGTTGCGTTTAAGCTAGTCTTACCTGAGTAGTAGTTACCTAAGTTACCAGATAAGATGTTTTCAACTTCGCTAGAATGGATACCATATGAAACAGCAGGAATCTTATTCATGTTCTTCTTGAAGTATTGGTTAACTTTTTGATTGTAGAACGTATCCGTTGTATCCCATTCTTTGTTCTTCATTGCTGGTTTGTAAGTTGCAACAGCTGCTTGGTTCTTCAATACTTTAGCGTAGAAGCTTGAGTTACCATCAAACATGGTCTTCAAGAATTTCTTAGCAGCATTGTCAGCCTTAGTGTTACCAGTGTTTAAGACATACCAGCTAGAACCACCTTCGTTGGTTGAGTTCGTTGCACCCTTAACACCACTTAAACGTGGAACGGTTGCGATACCCCATTTGCCAGATGACTTCTTGTCAGCCTTGATAGAAGCTGAGAACCATGAACCTTCAATAACAGCTAAGTTGTTACCATTGTAGAGGGCTTTGTTCCGGGCGTTGAAGTCGCTGTAACCAGTAATTAAACCATCGTCTTTTAACTTCTTAACAGTCTTCAATGATTCTTTGAAGGCAGTTGAGTTAACATCTAATTTACCAGAGTCGTCAAAGTACCATGCACCAGCAGATTGTAATAATTGACGAACCATGTCTGGATCTTCACCAATTAAAGCACCAGTACCAAGGATGCTCTTACCGCTACCCTTGTGAACTTTTTCAGCTAATTTGATGAATTGATCCCAAGTAATATTGTCTAAATCTTTAGCAGTAACGCCATACTTCTTGAAGATATCTTTCCGATAGAATAATGCTGAAACCCCAGAGTCAAATGGCATCCCATAGGTCTTACCCTTGTATGAAACGACGCTCTTCTTATATGCTGAAAAATTGCTTAAATTAACGCTATCTTGTGTTAGGAAAGCATCTTGATATGAAGAAATTAATTTCTTAGCGCCGTAATCTTCAATCTTGATAATGTTTGGATAATTTTTCTTGTTCCCCGCAGATAAAACTGTTTGAACTTTGGTATTGTAATCGCCTTCAGTTTGAACCTTGAATTTGACACCAGAGCTCTTATGTTCGGCGTTATACATCTTAACCGCCGTCTTCATAACTGGAACGTTGAAATTAGGATCATCGGCCCAAATGGTAACAGTCGTGGTCCCTGAATTTGATGAAGAGCTTGAATTGGAGTTACCACATGCTGTTAATAATGTGGCACTGGCCATCACTACACCCATCCCTACGAGGGCTTTAGTAAACTTTTTCATCATTGTTTCCTCCTTTTTTTACAACCTCTTTATTTAACAAATCTTATTATGTAACCGTTTACAAAGAACGTCAACCTCATTTCTATCACATAATTTAGTAAAAATATAACTTTTCTCGGTTTTTACCTTTTTTACTTGTCATTTCACTCCAAAGTCAGCAAATAACAGAACAATAAATCATCCACATTTTTCAAATTAAAGCCGGTCGCTTCTTGAAATTTCCGAATGCGGTACTGTAATGTATTGCGGTGTACATAGAGTTTCTTCGCGGTTATGCTGACGTTGCCCCCATTTTGGTATAGGTTAGTTATCGTCGCTTGAGCATCTGGAATAGCGAGCAACTCGTGTTTACTTTTAACAATCAAAGGATTCTGACTCAGTTGCCGTTCAAAGCAATACTTCAAAATGCTGTTTGAGATAGAAAACACCCGCCGTCCGGTACTTTGCTGCACTTGAAACTGAAACAACTCTCGTTCCTTTGTAAAGACCGCCGCTAAAGCATCATCATCATGCCAATATTGGCCGACATAGAGCTTAGAACTGCATGAAAAATCTGTGTCTAATGTCTGGCTAATCCCCAGAAAGTCTTCACTTTCAAAGGTTTTACTAGTCTGCTGTTCAATTGCAATCGCATGCTCACGGCTAATCATAAATACGTCTAATAACGGCTGCTCGAACATCGATTTAAAAGCTTCCAACCATTTTGTTGGTGCAATTGCGGGATCATGATTAATAATTTGCACTTGAATAATTCGTAACGGCTTTTCTATCGTCTCCTTAGTAGTAGCTTTTTCACCCAAAAACAACCGCCGAAACCACCGGTGACCGTTAGCTAACAATGTTTTATCGTTACTTTGATCACCGACAACTAGCCGTAATAACTCAATTTCGCGGGTAGTTAACTCTGCCGCTGGTAACACCAACCATTGATTACCATACGGAAAGTTTAAGTACCGTTCATCATCAATCGGCGTTTTTTGATACTTAGCTGCTGGGAAGATCGCCTTGATTTGTCCAATTTCCATCGATATTCACACCTTTCCTAAGTAAAATTTTAGTAATACTTTTGTGCAAACTGACAAAATAGTTTTACCTCTTTTGTTCAAGATTAGCATATTTTTGTATGCGCTTCCAATCTATAATTAATTTTGAACTTAAATATTGAGGACGTGAATAAAATGGCTGAAGTTAAACTTGAACATATTTATAAAAAATACGATAACGCAAATGACTATTCTGTAACTGATTTTAATTTAGATATCAAAGACAAGGAATTCATCGTTTTCGTTGGGCCTTCTGGCTGTGGTAAGTCAACCACCTTACGAATGATTGCTGGTTTGGAAGACATTTCCAAAGGTGACTTAATCATCAATGGTAAGAAATGTAATAAATTGCCACCAAAGGAACGGGAAATTGCGATGGTCTTCCAAAACTATGCTTTATACCCACATATGACCGTCTATGGAAACATGGCTTTCGGCTTGAAGATTCAAAAGAAGAGCAAAGAAGACATTGATAAGCGTGTTAAACACGCCGCCGACATTTTAGGCTTAACGGAATACTTAAAACGTAAACCAGCTGCCTTATCTGGTGGTCAACGACAACGGGTTGCGCTAGGCCGGGCTATCGTACGTGATGCACCAATCTTTTTAATGGATGAACCTTTATCTAACTTGGATGCCAAGTTACGGGTTTCCATGCGGGCCCAAATTGCTAAGCTACACCAAGAACTCGATACAACTACCATCTACGTTACTCATGATCAAACTGAAGCCATGACGATGGCCGATCGCATCGTGGTTATGCGTGATGGGAAGGTCCAACAAGTTGGGACTCCTGCGGAAGTTTATGACAAACCAGCTAATGTCTTCGTCGGTGGTTTTATTGGCGCACCCGCTATGAACTTCTTCAATGTTCATTTGACTGACGGTAAGATTACTGATGACAAAGATGGCTTTAGCTTAGCTATTCCAGAAGGTCGTCTTAAATCCTTAATCGAAGCCGGCTATGACGACAAAGACTTCATCTTAGGCATTCGTCCTGAAGACATTCATACTGAAAATGCCTTCTTAGAAACCTTCCCTGAAAACGTCGTTCATGCTGAAATCGTTGTTTCTGAATTATTAGGGGCTGAATCACAACTTTATAGTAAAGTTGGTAACACTGAATTCGTTTCTAAAGTTAATGCTCGAGACTTCGAAAACCCTGGTACTCACATGGACATGGGCTTTGACTTAAACAAAGCACACTTCTTCGACCCCAAGACTGAATTAGCGATTGATAACAATATCGAATAATTTCAATTAGTCCTCCTCCTTTTATAAAAATAGCCCACCAATCATGATTACCTTAGAATCGTGATTGGCGGGCTATTTAGTTTATTTTAAGGACTCATATTGATAACTAATCGTATGTGTTACCGGTGCATCGGGCCACAACACGATTTTGCCAAAACCAGGATGATGGATAGCGTCTGGTAAGGTCTGCGCTTCGGTGGCCAAAGCATTATAGCGGTGGGCGGCCTCATTTTCGGCATTGAACGGATCAGCCGTATAGATCACCATGCTATTACGCTTAGAATAAATTTTAACTTGTCGTTGGCCGCTTGTATCGCCAACGATGGCCACCGGTTGATCAGCCGCAGCGGTGACTTCATAGGCATCATCGAATTCAACACCACCCGTGGTGTTCGCCAGATTATCGAGTGCGGTTTGCACACACTGTGGGTGGCGGAAATCATAAGCCGTTTGGTCGACTGCCACTTTTTCGCCCGTCGGCACCTTTTCTTGATCGACTTGTAGCCGTCGCTCACCATTGATTTGTAACCATTGCTGTTTCAGACTGGTGCGGTCATCGGTCACGTTCCAATAAACGTGGCAAGTCGGATTAAACAAGGTTGGGGCATCCGTTGCCCCCGTGTAACTGACTGTTAGGCGATTATTTTCATCCAAAGTAAACTTAATCTGCAAGTCTAAGTTACCCGGATAATGATCATCGGTCGCTAAAATACGGTGTTTTAAGATCACGCTAGCTTGGTCGCCATGATTCACCACTTCCCCACTGAAATCGAGGGTATTGAAACCATGGTAGCCACCATGTAGCGAATGGTGCTGCTCATTCATATCGATTTGATGGTGGCGCCCATCAATCGTAAAACCGGCGCCACCAATACGCCCTGCCACCCGACCGATACTTTGACACAGGCTCAACCCGATGCGCCGATAATCCGCAATACTAGGCAAACTCCAAATTAAGGAGCGTTCAACACCGTGTTCACAGACGACGAACTCTTGTAAAATCCCCCCATGGCTTAACACGGAGACCCGTGTTTGCTGCGTATTGATTAACGTATAACGCATCACCGTTGTTTCACCAAGTTGATCAAAAACACTAACTTTTGTTTTCATTTTGCACCTCTCACAATGTCGGCGTTAACGTCTTAACGACGCGCGCCGGATTTCCAGCAATCACGACATTATCACCAAATGAATCTACGACTACGCTGCCGGCACCCACCACGACGTTATTACCTAACGTAACGCCTGGGCAAATAACTGCACCGCCGCCAACCCATACATCATCGCCTAAAGTTACTGGCTTACCAATCCCCTGGGCGCCATTGCGACGTTGCGCCGGTTCGAGCGGATGGTTGACCGAATAGATTTGAACCCGCGGTCCTAATAAACAATGTTTGCCAATTGTAATTGGGGCAACGTCCAACATCACACAATCATAGTTGGCAAAAAAATCTTCGCCCACATGAATGTTGTAGCCATAGTCACACCGAAAAGTCGGATGGACACTGCAACTTAGGCCGGTGGACCCGAATAACTGTTTAATAAGTTGTTCACTCACAGTTGGATCTGTTTCTCCTAAGGCATTAAAGGCTTCGACTTGTTGGCGCGTCGCCGCTCGTTCAGCCACTAGCTCTGCATCGTACACGTCGAATTGTTCCCCCGCTAACATTTTTGCTTTCTCACTTTTGATCATGACCGCCAGTCCTTTCAGGATAAAAAAGAGGTTAGAATCACCAAGACCCTAACCTCCACCGTTATTCAATCTGCTAGATTAAATCCGTGCTGATTTAATTTGGAACATTGTTGCCAGGTCTTCTAATTGTTCGCCGGTTAAAGCAAAGGATAAGACCGTATGATGGCCGCCGCCTTGCTTCATCCAAGCTAAGGCGCCTGCTTTCAAGCCAACTTTTGGTGTCCAAAGTTGCTTGGCAACTGGTAATTTTGGTGTTTCAGCTTCTGGTTTGTGCGCCGCAACATCGTAACTGATCAATTTGAAGCCGTCACGGAAGTCTGAAACCGTGGCATCAATCGCATCACCTTCAGAGCCGGTAAAGACTAAGCGGGCTGGATCGGCTTTACCACCAATATCCAATGGGTGGACTTCGACCCGTGGCTTGTCGCTAGCAATCGATGGGTCAACTTCCAACATATGGGAACCCAAAATGGCTTCATGACCTTTACGCAAGTCCAACGTGTAGTCTTCCATGAAGGCGGTTTGCTTGTTATGGGCCATAATCTTCAATAGGCGGCCTAACGCTGCGGTCTTCCAGTCACCTTCAGCCCCGAAACCATAGCCGTCACGCATCAATAATTGTGCCGCTAAGCCAGGAAGTTGTTCCATGCCCCAGAGATCTTCAAAGTTGGTCGTAAAGGCCGTATAACCCCCACGGTCCAAGAAACGTTTGATACCTAAGTATTGTTGTAATTGTACGCGAACTGAATGTTCGTACTTATCCGCGGCGTTATCACCTTGAACCAAGGTGTACTTTTGCTTCAAGTCGGCATATTCCGCGTCGACATCTGCGTCACTTACTTGGTTGATTTCAGCAACTAGATCACCAATGCCGTAATAATCAACGGTCCAGCCCATGTCGATTTGTGCTTCGACCTTGTCACCTTCAGTAACGGCCACATTACGCATCGTATCGCCAAAACGGCAAACCTTTAACTTGAAGCTTTCGTTATAAGTAACGGCAACATCTTCCCAACGGGCAATTTCAGCTTGGACTTCTTCGTCGCCCCAGTAGCCATAAACAATCTTATTGTTAACGTGTAAACGGGCGTTAATATAAGCATATTCACGATCACCGTGTGCACTTTGATTCAAGTTCATGTAATCGAAATCAATATCCGCATATGGAATATTATTCAAGAATTGGGTTGCTAAATGTAGGAGTGGCTTTTGTAATAATTTCGCCCCGCGAATCCAGTTTTTAGCTGGTGAGAACGTGTGCATCCAAGTCATGACCCCGGCAACTTTGTCGTTGTAGTTGGCTTCTTTCATGAAGTCAGTAATACTTTGGGCAGTGGTCATTACCCCTTTGAAAACAACGGGATAAGGTAACTTGCCACTAGCATTTAACTTATCAACGATTTCACTAGCATCGGCACCGACCGCTTTTAATTGTTCTTCACCATAAAGATGTTGACTACCCGTAACGAACCAAAATTCATAATCAGAAACTTTTAACATAATTGTGCACACTCCTTAATTTTATTGATGTTTAGCATGATTTTGTGATTGGGCATTGGTTTGGCCGTAATACGCGCCATTACCATGTTTCCGGTAATAATGCTTATCGAGTAAGTATTGCGGTACGCGACAGTTATCCCGAGTTAATTGCAACGCGTGATAATCCATTTCAGCCACAACCTCTAAGACCTTCGCGTTATAAACGGCCTTGTCCGGCGTCGCGCCCCACGTAAAGGGACCGTGTTGCCGAACTAATACAGCTGGCACCGCCTCGGGATCCAAGTGACGTTCATTGAAAGTTCGCACAATGACTTTACCCGTATTTTCTTCATACGCATTTTCGATTTCAGCTTGCGTCAAGGCATCTGAAACCGGAACGTCGCCATAAAAGGTATCGGCATGCGTCGTGCCCAGTGCCGGAACGTCAATCCCCGCTTCAGCAAACGAAACCGCCCATGGTGAATGGGTATGCACGATGCCACCAATCGTTGGAAATTCGTTGTAGAGCACCGTGTGGGTGGGGGTATCACTAGAAGGATTCAGATTCCCCTCAACGACTTCACCTTTTAAATTCACGACGACCATGTCGCTAGGTTTTAAATCGCCATAATCCACGCCAGAGGGCTTAATGACGAACAACCCTTGATCGCGATCGATACCGGAGACATTGCCCCAGGTAAAGGTCACCAGATCCAATTGCGGTAACCGCATATTGGCGTCATACACTTCTTGTTTTAACTTATCTAACATAACTGTCCCTCTTTTATGACTTGACCGTTTCACCAGCCAAGGCTTCTAATTGCAAACTTTGTTGATAATTTTTAATGAATTGCTGATAACCGGCAACGCCTTCAGGTTCAGGATTGAGGGTCATCGTTTCTGGATTGACGAACACGTCACGATCCAAGAAGTCAGCTAAGTTATCACCAATTTGATGACGACTGGCGTAAATCGCTAAGACCGCCATCCCCCATGGACCACCTTCACTAGCCGTACTCATGACGGTAATCGGAATATTCAGTGCATTAGCTAACACTTGTTGTTCAATGACCGGTGTCCGGAATAACCCGCCTTGTGCAATCATGACATTCGTCTTGATTTTTTCCTGATTGACTAAGATGTCCATCCCAATTTTTAAAGGGGCAAACGCCGCATATAACTGCGATTGAATGAAGTTTGGCAAGGTAAACTTGCTATTTTCACCACGGACGAACAGTGGCCGACCAGTCTTGATCTTCGTAATATTTTCACCGGATTGATAGCTATAATTGACCAGATTGCCGGCGTCCGGATCAGCCTTAGTTGATACTAAGAACAAGGTTTCATATAATTGGTCCGGTTTTAAATTCACGCCTAACCGTTGGGCGAATGCGTTGAAAATACCGCTCCAAGCATTGATATCGGATGAACAATTGTTAACATGGACCATTGCTACCGGTGCGCCAGCTGGCGTCGTCACAATATCAATATCCCGATAAACTTGGCTCAACGGTTGATCCAAGACATTCATGGAGAAAGCCGACGTCCCGACGGAGATATTCCCAGTTCGTGGCCGGACACTATTGGTGGCGACCATCCCGGTACCCGCATCGCCCTCAGGAGGTGCCATAACGCTTCCGGGGGCTAATTGCCCACTTGGATCAAGTAACGCTGCCCCGGCGGCAGTCAAATGGCCAGCAACCGTTCCGGCTGGTAATGGCTTAGGTAAGATATCGGTAATGCGCCAAGGATTAGCTTGGACATTCGTCAACGAATTGAACTTCGTCAGCATCGTTTCGTCATAAGTCCCCGTAGTTTCATCAATCGGGAAGACCCCGGACGCATCGCCAACGCCTAAAACTTTTTCACCGGATAGTTGCCAGTGAACGTAGCCGGCCAACGTCGTTAAATAATCAATGTCCGTCACATGTGATTCCTCGTTTAAAATTGCTTGGTATAAATGCGCGATACTCCAACGTTGTGGAATATTAAAACCAAATAACGCAGTTAACGCATCCGCAGCGGTTTCAGTCATGTTATTGCGCCAAGTTCTAAATGGCACCAGTTGCTTACCCGATTGATCAAAGACTAAGTACCCATGCATCATCGCACTAATGCCTATTGCATTGAGTTTCGTTAATTCACAGTGATATTTGCTTTGAACATCGGCCGCCATTTGTTGGTAGCTTTGTTGAATACCCGCCCAAACATCTTCGAGCGCATATGTCCAGATATTATTTTCTAACTGGTTCTCCCAAACATAACTGCCGGTCGCAATCGTTTTAAAGTCTGAGGTAACTAGGACAGCTTTGATCCGGGTCGACCCCAATTCAATCCCTAACGACACGGAACCGTTTTCAATTTCTTGTGACGTTTCAATTAAATTCACTTTAGTTCACCCCTTGATGCCGCATTGGTTGTGGCTTTTGATGTTCAGTACCTTGCGCTTCGATTTCTTCCAAGGTATGGCCCCGCGTTTCTGGCACGCAGCGGTGAATGAAGATCACGCCTAAAATACAGATGACGCCAAAGATGGCAAAGACCGCTTCTTGTGACATGGAAGCCGTCATGATTGGGAACAATAACCCGACCACGAAGGAACCAATCCAGTTAAATGATGAGGCTACGCCGGATGCCCGGCCCCGAATGGCCAATGGGAAGATTTCTCCCACTAAGACCCAAGTTAACGGTGCCCAAGTAAAGGAGTAAAACGCGACATAGATACATAAGAAGACGACGATCATCATGGGATTCGTATTTGGTACTAAGCTATTAATGATGGATGGTAACAAGAACGATAAACCCATGACGGTCCCGCCAAGCATTAATAACGTACGACGATTGAATTTGTCCGCAATCCATAAGAAGAGCAATGAACCAACGACCAAGATAATGCCTTGAATAATCGGCCACATTAGCGCGGAACTAGCTGAACTCCCAGTGGCTTTTTCAACAATTAACGGAATGTAGTAGAAGATGGCATTAGCACCTTGGAATTGTTGGAAGGCCGCCACCCCAACACCAGCAATCACTAAGTAGCGATATTTGCTATCCATCAAGGTCGCTAATGACGTATTTTGAGCAGCGGTAGTTTCTTGTTTCGCAGTTGATTGAATCGTCTTGATTTCTTTTTCAACTTGATCAGCTGGCCGGATGCAAGCTAAGACGGCCCGTGCGTCATCCAACTGATTAGACTTAACTAAGAACCGTGGTGATTCTGGCAAGCGGCTCACGCCAAGAAATAAAATAATTGCAGGAACAGCAGCTAAGCCTAACATTAAGCGCCATGCAAATTGTTCAGGTAAATTTTTAAGTAAGTAATCCATGATATATGAGAGCAACATGCCGGAAACAATCATTGTTTGATTGATTCCTGACAACCGGCCACGCAAATGCGCCGGTGCCATTTCAGACATGTAAGCTGGCACTAATGCGGAGGCAGCTCCGACGGCTAACCCTAATAACATCCGCACGATAATTAAATAATATTCGCCGTCATTCGGTGCAAACCCTGATAGGATTGAGCCTAAGGCAAACACTAACGATGACATTAAAATCATTTTGCGGCGACCAAGTCGATCGGATAATTGGCCGGCTAACGCCCCACCAAAAATCGCGCCAAACATCACCGCCGATGTAATCCAACCAACTAACGTGGCATTCGTTAAGTTCCAATCTTGTTTCAAAAATGGTAGTGCGCCAGTCATAACCCCAATGTCATAACCGAACAAAATACCGCCAAAAGAGCCGAAAAAATAAATAAAGCCACTTGAAATCTTTTTACTTGGACTCATCTTAAAACCTCCACATCTCAACTAAAACTCTTTTTAATAAAAGCGCTTTCAACACCATTTAAGTTACACTATTCATACGCATAAATCAACACTCAATTTATTTATACGTATAAATTCCAAATCTAAAAAAACAAGCAACCGTTACAGCCCGTAGCCATGCCGTTGCTTGTAAAAAAAACATTTATTTTTGCGTTGAGGCCCGCACAACCAAATTCGGTTCAAACGCGACTGATTTGATGCTGCGACCATTGATTAAATCAATCATCAGCTGGCCGGCCGTCGTGCCCATGCCTTCTTTTTCATGGGTCATGGTCGTGAGGCTCGGACTAATATATTGGTCCATTTGATAATCATCAAAGCCAGCCACTGCCACATCTTCAGGGACGCTTAAGTGCTGTTGCTTTAAGTAATCAATCACCTTGATGGCCAGTTGATCGTTGTAGCAAACAATCGCACTCGGGGCCGTGGCTTGCGCCATAGCGGTCTTGATTTGCGTGGCAATCTTATCAAAGTCATCACTCGATTGATACATAATCAAGCGACTCCGGTAGGCAATATCAGGATGTTGTTGATAAGCCGCAACAAAACCATTCATCCGGTGGACGCCCTGAATATCATCAATTTGAAAGATACCCAAAATGTCTTGATGGCCTAACTTAAACAAGTAGTTTACCAGTTGCTGTTCAGCAGCTTGATCCTTCGTCGTTACTGCTGGAAAGTGTAAATTGGGATACGCGGCGTTAATAAATAATACCGGGATGTTTTGTTCTTTAATCTTTTGATATAAGTCCATATTGGGATTAGGGAGCGCACTTTGCGTCGGCTCGATAATCAGGCCAGCCACTTGCGTATTTAACATGCTTATTAGGCTCCGACGTTCCTTTTCATGGTCATTGTGGGTCACACTGAGCATCAACGAATAGCCGGCCTCTGAGACGACCTGATCCATCCCATAAATGATCTGCGGAAAGATATAGTCGGCGATGTGGGTCGCAATAATACCAATCAGATGCTGATTATTGTCATTCGACCAATCTTTTTGCCAATCTTGCACGAACATCCCGCCACCTTGAATGCGGTAAATGTAATGGTCATTTTCGAGCTCCCCGACTGCTCGTCTGACCGTATACCGACTGACTTCATACTGAGCCATCAAGGCTGATTCCGTCGGCAATTTTTCGTTAACTTGATACTTCCCCGCTAAAATTTCTTTTTTTAACCCATTAATAACGCGTTGATATTTACTTTCCATCTGCTGTCCTCACCAATAGTTTTCCTTTTGTTTAGTTAATCCTGAATTGTTACCGCCTAGTGCTTCACTATTTATTATACTGGAAAATCACAAATTGACGACCGGTTTGACCTAATAAATTAGTTAGTTTAGGTCATTATTTATCCGGATAAATCAATTAATCAACAAAAATCCCGGCAACTTTACGCTAGTTGCCGGGATTTCGTGAGTTTCATAAATTTATTTGTTCGTAACGGGCGCTTTTGCCGTGGTTGTTGGTAAAGAATCCAAGAAGTGACTGAAGCATTGCTTCAAGAAGTGTTCACTACCATCGTCGTTCAAATGATCAGCTTCATCAAACTTGGTGCCAGCTTGTGGCAACATGAATTCATTACCAGGCATGACTTGGGCATCCACCCCAGGCGCATCCAAGATTTGACGTAAGTTCATTTGGGCGCGGACGGTCCCTTGAATCCCAAGGGAGGTCCCAACGATCATCACGGGCTTATCCTTAAAGGGATGTTCCGCACATGATAACCATTCAATAGCACTCTTCAAAGCGGCTGGAACCGCATGGTCGTATTCGGGTACCCCAATAACGACACCATCGGCGGCTTCAATCTTCGCTGCTAATTGCTTAACGGCTTCTGGTTCGTTATCCAAATCATCTTCGTTGAACAACGGTAAGTCTTTGATTTCTGAAATTTCAAAGTTAACTTGGGTATCAAACAAATCTTTCATTGCGTATAACAATTTGCGGTTATATGATTTCGAAGCATTCGTCCCGACAATCGCCACGATGTTAGCTTCGTCATCACCGGCATTTTCTTGGACTTTGGCATTTTCACTCGCCGCTGCCCCAGCCACATAACCGGAAGAAATACCCCAAGTATTCATCATACTTGGCATTGAATCATGCCCGTTGGCCCCACCGATAACTTCACCAGCACCAAAGTAATTAGCCACTGGTGCATTCTTGCTCGTTAAGAGTTGTAAACTCTTAGCATCCGCTGAATAGCCACCTAAAGTCGTGGCAAAGCGATCGCGTTGTTCAACAACATAGTAAGTGTCACCTTCATAGGCGTGCAAGAACTTCGGATCACGGCCGAATTCACGGTCATGGCCATCCTTAACGTAGCCTTGGTAATCACTTAACGTTTGAGCTAACCGCGCTTCATCGATACCAGCTGCGGCTGCAATGGTCTTTAAATCGCCTTTAGCAAAGACTGGCCGTTGATCTTTTTGATCAAAGAACTTCTTGATTTCAGGCGCCGTAAAGTCGTGTAGGATCAAGAGATCATAGAACTTCTTCCAAGTCCGTTCATCCATGATTAAGTAAGCCACTTTGTCCGCTTGCTTTAAGATAGCATTCCGAAATGCCGTGTAGACATTAGATTCGTTGACAATCCGTTCACCTTTAGTGTTAACGTAGATGGATCCCATATCAGTGGCTAATTTTGACGCGTAAGTCGTTAATTTAGCGACCCCTGGTTCAACTTCAACACCGTGTGGATAAATCTTGTACCAGCCTAAGTCATGGGTCTGCAAGTCAATTTCTTTATTGAATTGATAAGCATCACCCGTGGAAGTCATTGGCCCATAATAGTCAATGCCTTCGCTTTCTGCACCCCGCATCGGCTTGCTAGCACCATGACCACCCGTTGCTAAGACCACTGAACGTGCCTTGATCTTAACTGTCGTCTTATGTTGAGCGGCGATTACGCCGTTAACTTGATGATTACGATTAAAGGTCAATGATTCAACCCGAGTATCTAACAAGATCTGCCCACCAGCGGCGGCAAAAGCCTTGGAAACTTTTTGAATGAATTCAAAGCTGCTGGCTGATGGCAATTCGATTTGGCGGTTGATCGAATGTTCCGCGGTTTGCGTTTGCGCTTTTTGATAGTGCAAATCAGCAAAGTCACTAATAAAGTCAATCGCCGGACCGATGTTTTTAACCATCAAGTCCGTCAATGCTGGATAGTTGGTCTCAAGACTTTCGCGAGCCACATCTTGGGCTAACATTTCCGGCGTATCATGGTTGTTATCAAAAATTTGCGCTGCCACTTTGGAGCCAGTCCCCACAACGTTAGAACCGTTCAAAATCGTGGCGCCACCAAGGTAACCGTTCTTTTCAACTAAAGTGACCGTTTGGCCTTGCGCTAAGGCCCGGCAACCGGCGACTAAGCCCGCTTCACCACCACCGATGATTAAGACATCGGTCTTGTAGTGTTCCGTCTTCGCAACTGCCTTTTTCTTCGGCGTTGGCGTTACCGTAATATCGGCATCGTTAACAGCTTGATCGGCTGACTTCAACAAAGCTTGAGTCATGACCGTGGCGCCACTAATCGTATCGACATTAAACGATTGTTCTTCAATAATATTATGTTTCAGCTTGTCAATGACTTGGTTAAAAATGCCGGATGTTTCGGAATGCTTCAAAATTTTCAAATCTTCAATTTTGTTATCCTGAATATCCACTTCGTAATTGATAATGCCGTTGTGGCCCATTGCAGACCCAGTAATTTGTTTTTCGTTACTCAATTAAAAACACTCCTTTGCGTCGCGGCGTTAAGCCACTGGTGACAACAACGTGCTGCTGATGATCGACGAATATCGCTTCAGTATCAGGTAGCGTTTCAATCAATTCGCTACCTCGCTGGGCGCCTTGGAAATAGCAGACCGTCGTTAAGACTTCCGCCAATTCTGATTGGCCCGTAATAATCGTGACCTGATCCACTTGGTTTTCAACTGGGTAACCAGTTCGCGGATCTAAGATATGGTGATACATCTGATTACCGACTTTGAAATAACGTTCAAAGATACCGGACGTCACCACGGTCCGGGCCGGCATTTGGACTTGCACGAGCGGTAACCCGCGGGGGGCGGTCGGGGCTTGAATCCCGACTTCCCAGCGATGGTCTTCCGTGTACGGATGCTGTCCTAATAGTTTCACATTGCCACCAAGATTGACGATGGCACTTGTCACTCCAGCTTGGCGCAACTGTTCAACAATTTGATCGGCAAAGTACCCTTTCGCAATAGCCCCAAGATCAATCTGCATCCCTGGTTGCTTCAAAAAGACACTATGGTCATGCGCCTGCAAGTCGACTTGATCCAGTTGCATGAGTTTTAATCGGGCCGTTATTTCAGCTTGCGCCGGGACTTGCTGACCGCCAAAACCAATCTTCCACAGCTTAACGAGCGGTCCAATTAATACATTGAAGCTATCCGCATGCTGCTTGGAATAAGCTAAAGAGGCGGCAATTAAGTTAAAGCAGGTCGGACTGACCTTCACTGGCCGAACGCCCGCTTGTTGGTTAATCGCATTTAACTCCGAATCGGGCCGATTCATCGAAAAAACTTGGTCCATTTGTTGTAAGTAATCATAGATTTGTTCGATGATCGACTGATTGGGGGTAAACAACGTTATCGAAATCACGGTGCCCATCATCGGAAATTGCGAGACATATTTTTTATGCGCCGTCGTTTCAGGCATGGCCACCGCTTCCTTTTTAATTAATTTAATTTCAAATCTTCAAGTTCTGGTCGTAAGTGATCCAAGGCGATTTGCCCGGGGGCTGAAGCTGCGCCAACCGTCGCAAAGGACAAACATGAGCCAAAGACTTCACCAGCCATCCGGGAAACTTTACCTAAGTCGCCCATCGACATCGTAATAACCGGTTGGCTTAACTTTTCCCGGGAAATATTTGTCGCCGTGAGCAACGTCAAGACGTCGTCAACTGACTGCGGCATCACCGCCATCTTGGCAACATCGGCGCCTAAAGCGACCATACTCGTTAACCGTTCCACGATATCAGCTTGGGCCGGCGTCTTGTCAAAATCATGATTACTCATAATAACGACGACGGACTTATCATGCGCCGCCGCGACAATTTCTTGAACGGCCGCTTCGGCGTGATAGCGTTCCACGTCTAACGCATCGGTAAAGTCACCGGCTAAGACATCGCGGCAAACTTGGAAATAATCGGCATCACTTAACGCCAACTCGCCGCCTTCACCTTGCGTCCTGAAAGTCGTCAATAAGGCAATATCACCTAAGGCGGCCCGTAATTGTTGACCCGTAGCTTGTAACTTAGCCGCGGTCGTCACATCTTCGTAAAAATCAATGCGCCATTCCACGACATCGGGTTTAGCTGCTTTGATAGGATCCACAGCGGCTAAAATATCGGCCGTCGTTTTCCCAGTAATGGGGACGGCGATCTTTGGTCGGCCGGACCCTAATTCAATATTTCGTAACTTAACGACTGGTTGCTTCATCAGTAGCAGCTCCCTTCGAAGAATTTTTACCAAACAAGTGATAATAACGAATCGTGATAATAACCGCTAAGATAAAGCCGATTAACGCGATAATCACATCAAACAAGAAGATTTTAGCTAAGTTGGTGGACATCATCCCAGTGACCAGCGGAATCGTAAAGGAGGCAATTGAACCAGCGGTATAAAAGGCCCCGGTGATCGTTCCTTTACCGGATGGGAAGAAGGTCGACATAATCGTTAAACCGAGTTGCATGACCCCACCAGCGGCAGAGAACCCCACGACAAATGACATAATCGAACACATAATGGCCGTTGGGAACATGTACATTAATAACAAGGATAAAAATGAAATCAACGTGTACACGCCTAAGAATTGAATTTCTTTGACGGCGCGTTTAGCTAAGGCCGCGGTGACTAACACACACACGATCGATCCAACACTGTAATAACTAATCAATGCTCGTGAACTAGCATCACCCATGCCGGCCACTTTCGTCCCATATTGGCTTAACCATTGGCTAACCAAATAGAACGTGGCTTGCGAAACATACCCATAAAGAATAAATAACGTCCCATCGAACCATAAACTACCTTTAGACTTAGGTGCGGGTGCTTCCGTTTTAGCAGCAGCTTTTTCGGCAACTTGGGCATCTTGGTTAGCAACTGGGAATTTACCAGCACTAAGCAAGAAAATCAAGTTAACGACTAAGACCACGATACATAAGATAAATGACCAGCCATACCAGTAGTTACCGGCAACTAGGAAACTAACTAACAATGGTAAACCGAATTGACCAACGGAAATGAAAGCCTTGATAATCACGTTCGCCGTTCCTTTTTCAGCTGGGAACATTTCCATTAATGCTGGATAAGTCCCAGAGTCCAGGAACGAGTTCGCAATCCCGGCGAGAATCCCGAAGAAGTAAGCCACCGCAATTGACGGACTCATAATGATCCCGACAAAGAAGAGTAAATAAGTGATGACCCCTAAAATAACGAATGGCTTACGGCCAAATTTATCTGATAAATACCCGGAAACGAGTAAGACGATCAACCGTCCAATCCCGAGTGACGAAATGACGACGGCAACGCCGCCAGTCGTGGTTCCCCACTGTTTAGCGAGGGAATCCATGTTTTGCGCTAAAATAATGACGCCCATCCCGTGAATGAAGTAGTTCATATACAGGCTGATGGCAGTCGGCATATATTTATTTTTCATGAGTATCCTCCGTTACCAATTCAAACAATTATTTTTTGTCATCATCAAACAAGATTTGACGAATGTAATCAACTGGCATATCTTCACCAGTCCAAAGTTTGAAAGCAGCGGCGCCTTGTTCAAGCATCATACCTAAACCATTGAAAACATGTTCAACACCGGCTGACTTAGCAACTTTCATTAATTTTGTTTCACGTGGTGCATAGACCGTATCGAAAACGACTAAGTCCTTACGGAACCAAGTTGGATCATCAACTAAAGTTTCATTTTCCAATGGCTTCATCCCAACACCGGTTGAATCGGCATAAATAAATGAGCTTTGGATTTCCTTTTTAAAGTCATCGCGATCTTCTAAGTCATGTAAGGTGGCTTTGCAATCCGTTTTTTCATTGATCAAAGCCACATTCTTTTCAGCTTGCTTCCATGAAGCATCATGAATATTGAAAATAGACATTTCACTGACACTATCTAAAGCAGCTTGTACGGCAATGGCCGTCCCAGCGCCACCAGCACCCGCTAAGGTCATCTTGTGACCGCGAATATTGATGCCTTCATCATCTAAGGACTTCATGAAGCCAATCCCATCGGTGGTGTAACCCGTTAAGACGCCATCATCGTTAACAATCGTATTAACGGCCCCAACCATTTCAGCGGCTGGGTCTAATTTATCCAATAATGGAATGACCTTTTGTTTGTTAGGCATGGAAATGTTAGAACCACGCATGTCTAACGTCCGAATCGATTCAATCGCTGAAGGTAACGTGTCATTGATTACTTCAAATGCTAAGTAAGCATAGTTCAAACCTAATTTAGCAAAAGCATTATTGTGCATTGTTGGTGACATTGAATGCCGAATCGGATAAGCCATCAAACCAATTAATAAAGTATGTCCGTCAATTCTTTCTGTCATGTTAACTCACTCCTAGATTTATTTTTATGATATTGTTACTCAATTCACTTGTTAGCTTAGCAAAAAAGTTTGATATAATAAATATGGATATATCGATTAATCAATAGAATTAATTTATGAATGAAAGGGGTACCATTTTCATGAACTTAAAACACCTCCAATTCTTCAAAGAATTAGCGCGCACCCAACATATGGCTCAAGCCGCTGAAAACCTTGGTATTTCACAGCCTTCTTTGAGTTATGCGATAAAAAAGCTCGAAAGCGAACTCGGCGTGCCATTATTTGAACCAGATGGCCGTAATATTAAATTAACTCACATCGGCAGCGTTTATTTGACGTACATTACCGCCAGTTTAAACGATTTATCACAAGGTAATGAGTTGGTTCGCCAATTAATGAATCCCGATACCGGGCACGTCAACCTTGGCTTCACTTATACCTTGGGCCAACAACTCGTTCCTGAATTACTGACTAACTTTCAGCATGATACGCAAAACCGCGCGATCACCTTCGCTTTGAATCAAGGTAATACGACCGACTTATTAGAAGACTTAGCCGCCGAAAAGTACGATATGGTCATTGCTTCAAGTATTCCTAAGCTTGGCGATCAAGCTACCGATAACCTCTTCGACTTTATTCCGCTGATCCAACAAGAAGTCGTCGCTGCTGTGCCCCGGGACCATCCACTCGCGACTAAACCACATTTGCGTGTTCAAGATTTAGCGCCGTATCCGATGATCTTGTTCACTAAAAACAGTGGCTTACGGCCCTTGATCGACCAAATTTTAGCGAGCGCGGACGTTACGCCGCAAGTCGCTTATGAAGTTGAAGAAGATCATACGATGGTGGGCTTCGTCAAACACCAATTCGGGGTGGCCCTCTTGCCATACTTACCACTATTGGATCAAACGGACGTATTATTAAAGCATTTGGACGACCAACCATTACAACACCAGATTTACTTAGTCGTCCGCCGCAATCATTTCATGACGCCGTCGGTCCATCGGTTCCAAGAATTCAGTCGCAGTTACTGTTGGCAGCACTACACTAACCAAGACCGCCTTTTATAAACATGGGTCAACTGCTTAGTCCGTTGGCCCGTCTCCAAGCGTGCCGCTAGTTCCATGTGACTCATCAGAACACGAAAAATATCCCGTCTAATGATTATTTTCATCAGACGGGATCTTTATTTAATTAACGATTTAATTTGTTTTTGCAACTAAGCGTGGTTCGTATTTGAAGCCGATGACAATCAAGCTACAAACGACGCCCACCGCTGCAATCAGGACATCAAACCACATAATTTGATGAATCCCCACTTGCGAGATCCACGCCGTAAAGACGGGAATCGTAAACGACGCTAGGCCGCTCGCGGTGTAATAAATTCCGGTAATCCGCCCTTTAGCACCGGGGAAGGTCTCACTCATAATCGTTAACCCAAGTTGCATGACACCACCAGCAGCCGAACAACCAATAATAAACGAGCTAATCATGGCCACATGCCAGGCGGGAATCATGGTAATGGCTAACAAGGCGGCCAACGAAACGACCGTATCCAATAACATGAACCAGACTGGTTTTAAGACCCGTTCGACTAGCAAGGCCGTGACAACCACACCTAAAATCGAGCCGACGCTATAAATGCTGACCAGCATCCGCGCATGAACTAAGTTCAAATGGACAACACTCGTGCCATACTTGGTTAGCCATTGACTCACTAAGTAAAAGGTCGCCATGGAAATGTAGCCAAATATGGTTAGGACCACACCTAAAACCAGTTGTTGCCACGTTAATCTCGTTTTAGTGGCAACTTGCTTTTCAGCCGGCTTAGTTGTTGATAGTGCCGGGAACTCGCGCGTCCGTAAAAAGAAGAAATTAATCAACATTAAGGCCACACATAGCAAGAATGACCAGCCATACCATAAGTTGAAGTGATCTAAGCCTGCGACGATAATGGGCAATAATAATTCACCAATCGACGCGAACGCCTTAATCATAATATTCGCCGTGGCTTGGCGTTGCGGATAAAGTTCCATCAAGGCGGGATACGTCCCAGAGTCGAGGAAAGAATTCGCCATTCCGGCTAAAATCCCAGCGGCGTAGGCCACGTAGACATCTGGTGCCACAACAATCCCCACGAAAAACAGCGTATACGTTAAAATGCCGAGTTGCACAAAGAACTTGCGTCCCACCCGGTCAGAAAACGATCCCGCTAGATACAAAACTAACAAGCGCCCGATACCGAGTGACGAAATTACTAAAGAAACGCCGGCATCACTAACATGCCATTGTTGACTTAAGACGGTCATGTTTTGGGCCAAGATAACGATGGCCATCCCATGAACTAAGTAATTTAGGTACAGACAAATGGTTGTTTTGGTACGTTCCAATTTGGTCATTTAGGCTCACCTGTGCTTTGCTAAAAATTTTGAATTGGGTAACAAAACACTTGCTCATTTTTTAACTATTTAACCGGAAACCAAGATATTTGTCAATCCTAGTCATTTAACAAAAAAGTGCTGAGCCGCCTATTAGACGAACTCAGCACCGTCGTTAACTAACTTAAATCTAAATCAGCTAAGCTCATTTTCTTTTTAGGTGCGGGCTTTGGTTTTTCGAGCCCGTTATTTTTAATGACTTCTTGATACCAGTAGAATGACTTCTTCGGATAACGCGCCAACGTCCCGTGGCCTTCGTCGTCTAAGTCGACATAGATGAAGCCATAGCGTTTGCTCATTTCACCCGTTGAGGCACTAACTAAATCAATGCAGCCCCATGGCGTGTAACCCATCAAGTCGACGCCATCAGCAATCGCGCCGGCCATGGCTTGGATGTGTTGTTTCAAGTAATCGATGCGGTAATCATCTTCGACATGGAAGTCTTTTTCCGGATGGTCGATCGCGCCTAAACCATTTTCAACGACAAACAATGGTTTTTGATAACGATCATATAATTCGTTTAAGGCGACGCGTAATCCAGTTGGGTCAATTTGCCAACCCCAGTCGCTGGCTTTCAAGAATGGGTTCTTAACGCCACCCATTAAGTTACCTGCGACCGTATCCGTATCGCGACCAGTCGTTTCAACGGCCATCGACATATAGTAGCTAAAGCCGACGTAATCGACTGGATATTCCTTTAATAAGGCTAAGTCGCCATCAGTCGTTTCCAAATCTTCAAACTTCAAGCCATATTCAGCTAATAACCGCTTCGTGTAAGCCGGATAAGCCCCGCGAACTTGCACATCGCCACAGAAGAAGTTGAAATCTTGGTTTTGATGTAAGTTTGCTAATTGGTTTTCTGGATTTGAGTCATAGCTGTAACTCGTTGCATATAAAATCATGCAACCAACTTGCAAGCCCTTGTTGAGTTCATGCGCAATCTTAACGGCCTTGGCACTGGAGACAAATTGATTATGCCAAGCTTGGAAGACATTCTTCTTATCATCAGCGCCCGTTGATGGTACCATCCCTTGACCCATCACTGGGAAATGGGCAGCACTATTGATTTCATTGAAAGTCATCCAATATTTAACTTTGTCTGCATAACGAGTTAAGACGGTCCGCGCAAAGCGTTCGTAAAATTCAATCAAGTAATGGTTTTTCCAACCACCATATTTTTTCGCTAAGTTTAATGGTAATTCATAATGTGAAATCGTGATAACGGGTTGAATGTCATGTGCCAAACATTCGTCGATGACGTCATCATAAAACTTCAAACCCGCTTCGTTTGGTTGCATTTCGTCACCGTTTGGAAAAACGCGCGACCAAGCAATGGAGAAACGGTAACATTTGAAGCCCATTTCAGCAAACAAGGCGATATCTTCTTTGTAATGATGATAAAAATCAATCCCAAGATGGTTTGGATAAGTATATTTATCTTCATCAATCGTCCAATCAAAATCTGGTTGGGACACAATCTTAAAGCGGTCTTTACCACCAGGCAAGGCATCCGCGATAGATAACCCGCGGCCGCCTTCTTGATAGCCCCCTTCTAATTGGTTGGCAGCAGTTGCGCCGCCCCATAGGAAGCCTTCTGGAAATTCTGACATATAAAATGACACCCTTTCTGACTTATGTTTTGAAAAATGTTAGCCCTTACATGACAGTATAATCATTTTGTTGTCCGAATATCAAATTAATTAATTGTCCGAACTACCGTTATTGGGTTGCCAAAATCATTAAATTGGCCCATATCGCTTTTGTAGCGATCGACAAGTAGCGCTATCAAGGCTACTCCCAGCGCTTTTTAACGAGGAACGCCGCATCTTTTGGTTGCCGCTCCCGAGTAAAAATACCTTTACGATTACCGTTTACTCGCAGAACCCCTTGATTGGTCTGAAAGTCGGCGAAGTTCCAAATCAGCTCGCCTTGAATAAATGAATATTCATCAAAGATATCAAAATATAATTGTAAAAACTCATTTTGATATTCTTGGCTCCACATCACGCTCGGTAACTTATGCTCAGTTACTAGGTTATCCGTTCCAAACTCACTAAAGACGAACGGTTTGTGTAAATGTTTGGCTTGCCACTGGTCAAGTTCCGCTTTAAAGGCGACCGTCGCTTCATCAAACGACTCACCACTGTTAATGTACCAGCCATAGTAGCGATTCAGGCAAATAAAGTCGCACAGCGGATAAACTTGGCATGTATCTGGTTGACTGTTTTTTTCAAAGGCGCCCGTGCACGGTCGTTGTTGCACGTCAGCTGCCCGTGCGGCTTTGAAGATATCTTTGAAATAAGTAGCGGCTTCCGTACTCGTTGTTTCTGGTTCATTGAACAAGCTCCAAGCAAAGACACACGGGTGATTTTTGTCGCGTTGGATCATTTCATTAACTTGCGTGATGTGATTGTGCTTTAACGTTGGTACTGTCGGCGTTTCAAAGAAATGCGTGAACTTACCTTTACCCGCATCGGCAAAATTTTGGGTGGACTGCATCATGCCCACGGCTGGCACTTCATCAATGACTAAGAACCCTTCCGCATCCGCCATTTGGTACCATTCTTCGGCATACGGATAATGACTCGTCCGAAAACAGTTGGCATTAGTCCACTTCATACATTCAAAGTCCCGTTTTACAATACTCCAGTTGAAGGCTTTGCCTAGCACATCAAAATCTTCATGTTTCGCATAACCTTTCAAATAAACGGGTTCATCATTAATTAAGATCTGCTCACCGTGAACCGCAACCGTGCGCAACCCAATCGATGTTTGGTATGCATCCACAAGCTGTCCCGCCACCTGTAACTGCAATTTCAAAGTATACAAATAGGCGTGTCGTACTTGCCACAAGTGCGGGTTCGAGACGACGAGCTTACCGGCTACGCCTGTATTTTCGGCGACAACCTGGCCATCGGCATCACAAAGTTGCGCCGTAATGGTTCCCGTGGCACTTTGCACGTGATACTGTAGCGTCGCCGTGGTGGCCTGCAAAGTTGTCACAGTATCAAAATCAGTAATCGCCTGTTTAGGTAGCGTCATTAGCCAGACATTTCGTTGAATCCCTGCATAGTTGAAGAAATCAAAGTATGGTTGGGCCACTAACCGGCCAGTCGGCAACGTTTTAGTCGTCCCAACCGGTAATGTTGCTTCACTCAATTCATTATTTAACTTAATGACCAGGTGGTTAACGGTCACGGCATTGACCGCGGCTGTAATGTCTGCCACCACTGGTAAAAAGCCCCCTTCATGGGTCGTAATTTCAACGCCATTACAATAAATAACGGCACGGTGCGTCAAACTACCAAACCGTACCAGCAACGTTTGCTCATCCCAATCGCGGGGCACGTAAAAGTCCGTCTGATACCAGAAATCTCCCGTATAATCACGTGATTCACGGTCTGTGAACAAATCCGCAAAACTGCCCGGGACCGGCATTGAAATCGTGTCAGTTAAGCCTCGCTCCCAATGTTCAGCCGGCCCCACTTTTTGAGGATCAAACTTAAATTGCCACAGCCCATTTAACGACTTGTTATCGCGATACGAATTGCTAACTGGATATAAAACTGATGTTGTCATGATAATTACCACCTCACTGAAATTAATTGCTATGGGTTACTTTAGTTGATTTGGTAAGCGATTACAACATCCGAATAAAATATCCGATTAGAAAAATGTCTACAATGTTCGATAATGACTTTCCTTTATAAAGAAATGACTTTACATTTGTTAAAAGCTGGTTATAATATAGTTGTAAGCGCTTACGAATACTAAAAAAAGGAAGATTCAACATGACTACTACACTATTGCCAGATGATTTTCTCTGGGGAAATTCGACTTCAAGTATGCAAACTGAAGGCGCTTGGGATGAAGACCATAAAGGTAAATCCGTTTATGACGTCCGCCCAGCTACCGAGAATAGTTCCGACTGGAAAGTCGCCGTTGATGCTTATCATCGCTACCCTGAAGACGTAGCTCTAATGAAAGATCTAGGGATGAACTGCTACCGATTCCAAATTTCTTGGAGTCGCGTGCAACCGGATGGCGAAGGTGATTTCAATGAAGCCGGTATTGCGTTTTACCAAAAACTAATTGACTCATTGTTAGCTGCGGGCATCGAACCAATGATTTGTCTCTATCATTTTGACATGCCGTTGAGTTTGGCAGAAAAATATAATGGCTTTGTAAATCATGCTGTAGTTGAGGCCTTCTTTAAGTATGCTAAAAAGATGGTCGACACTTTTGGACCAAAAGTAAAGTATTGGATCACGTTTAACGAACAAAACTTATACGGCTTTGGCGAAGCTTTCAAAGCTAGTGGCTATTTAAAGGGCGATGAATCATTGCGTGATTTATATCAAATCCAACACAACATTGCCTTAGCACACGCCAAAGTTGCTAACTATATTCATGAAACGCAACCGAACTTGTTAATTGGTGGCATGGAAGCCTTCCAAGAAGCTTATCCAGCTAGTCCTAATCCCAAAGATGTCGAAGCCGTTCGGCGTTTCAAAGAATTTACTGATTATAATTTAATTGGTAGATTGCAAATTTAATCCGAATTTTTGGACAAATTGTTCAGCATAA
>NZ_AYGX02000135.1 GCF_000498955.2 Lactiplantibacillus fabifermentans DSM 21115
AGCTGATCTTTTTTGTCCGAACAGCGTTCGGATTAATTTTACAATCTACCATTTTAATTGATTTAATTTGGCGCGGGTCAGCGTGAACGCTTGACCGTACATCTTCCAACTAAGCGGTACTTGTAATTTATCCTTGCCGGCCACGACAAATTGCCACTGAGTATTGACCCGCGACAAGTCATGATGCGCACTTTCTTGGCGCATCACGCCGGCGCGAATCGTCAGAAAGGTCCGCAAATACGTTTGTGCATCGCCACCTTGTTTCGGTGTCTTTGCCCGTTGCTTAGCTGCGCGTCGAATCCCACCAAAACTGGCATCGTCATTGCCCGGTCCATGAACGACTAACGCATCATAATAAATATATTGGCCTAATGGTGATAAGCCATCAGCTTGCGCCGCGCGCACGGCTGGCTTCAAATACATCGCGTCTAAAACTTCATCTTGCGCTTGAACCAGCTTACGGTCCTTAGCCGCCGTCTGCCAGTCACGAATAAATTTAGCACCTAAACCGTGATGACTCGCGGTCCCGTTAACTTTTTTCAGTGCCGGCAAATATTTCACCAAGCGATTATGTGGTTGTAACTTTTGATAGCGTTCAACCACTTTTAACAAGTCGCCGGTGCCGGATGTAAAGCCAATAATCCCCGCCGTGTAGCCGCGACCATCGTGAATATCTTCAATATAGCGATACTGTTTTTGATAATCCAAGGACGAATTCTCCGCGCTGGATACGAGTGCAAACGTGGTTGCCCGCAAATGTCCCGTCATAATCGTCTGGTGAGCATCATAATACCAATAGCTGCCACCAGCCATGCCAACTACTAGGATCCCCATTAAACCTAGCCACCATTTTCGCATACCCCTAACCCACTTTCCTCAAGTTAGTTTTAGTTTACTGGATTTACTAGACCAATGGGCGACAAATTCACAAATGTGTCGCAAAAATGCCTAAATATATTGACTAGGGTTATTGTTACATAGTGTATGCCACTCGATTTTATGGCGTTTGAAAAAGTTGAGGGTTGTGTGTGTCGTTGACGGTATTTAGGCCTATACTTAAAGTGGTGTACCAGTTAGGAGGCCTTGCCAATGGCGAAACGTCGAATCGCTCATGATCCGCAACAATTTGTCAACACCGCCGCCGATCGACGCCAACTGCAACTTGCAGTTCAAACCGCACTCCCCACGAACGCCCATGTTCTCGCGCGTAACTTTGCACGCTCCAGTGCGAGCTCCTACTGGTTGCTGATGCTCGATCAGCCCCACGCGACGCCAAATTCCTTAACGCTACGCATCGCTGACCATACGCTATGGCTTGCTAATCACGAACAGCTAGCTGTAACTTGG
Organism: Lactiplantibacillus fabifermentans DSM 21115; assembly: GCF_000498955.2. GTDB lineage: Bacteria > Bacillota > Bacilli > Lactobacillales > Lactobacillaceae > Lactiplantibacillus > Lactiplantibacillus fabifermentans. The sequence goes on from NZ_AYGX02000135.1 coordinate 1,348, forward strand.
GAAGCCGGCGACTTTTTAGCCGTCCGTGAAACGCTACGGCAACATTTGACGCCTCAGATTTTACAACAGTACAGTTACCATTTCACAACGACCGATATCGTGACCTTGCGACTGATTTTACATCTCGAACAACATCAATTGATTTGGCTCGTCAAGTTATCACCGACCATTGCGAAAGCCTACAAAAACCAGCAACTGGATTTATTGGCTGATTTTCCAAGCGCGAAACTCCTGCTCGGCAACATGAATAACAGCAGCCTACAACTGGTGCCAGTTAAGCAACCAGTCTTTCAACAGCGGCTCGGTCAATTTTTCGGCCGCAACTTGTTATTCTCCCAGTTCACCAGCCATCAGTTACTACGTTTATTACCGACCAATCAATGGATTCGCCCGCTACTACAAGAATTGCCCCCGACACCTAATTTGGAAAAACAATTAGCTGCCACTTACGGGACGCAATTCGTGCGCATTTACGTCGAAGCCATCCGTCAGCAGGCCCAATTACAAGCCGTCGGTGAATGAGTTTTAAGACCAGCACCTTTTTTAGGATGCTGGTCTTTTCTGTTACTACTGACATAGTGCGACTTCAAACAACACTGCAAAGTTAAAATAACCGCCACAAAATTGTGACAGCGACTGATGTTTATTTAAAATTTTACTTTAACGGTTGCCCAGCCGAGCTAAAGCACACCGTGAGAATGGTATTAGTTCAGCGTGAATTGGCCCGTAGCAGACTGACCAACAACCAGCGAAAACACGACCAACATAAAGGGTGCGACCACAAAATGTAGTCGCACCCTTTTTAGACAAAAATCAATTTAGTTGTGGTTCAGCGGTAATGGAAGTTGCCGTGCAAGTGGCGTTAGCTCGACGCTTTTTTGTCGAGCTTACACCACCGACATCTTTGAAGATTAGCGGGTTAGGCTAAGCTTCAAAGTGAGGTTCGAGACCGCTTTTCAGGCTCGGACCGGTCGCCACGGCGGCTGGAATTACCGCTGAACCACAACGGCAAACTTAAATTGCTTTTAAAGGCGGCTGTTGTAAATTAAGAAACTAATGTAGCAGTTGTCACCTTCGGGTAAATCATAACCCGTATTTTGGTTGGAACCATCGTTTTCGTGTAACACGGTGAATTCGCCGGAACCGTAATCTTGGTCATTCAAATATTTTGATAACCGGTCATCACATTCGGCTAACGTCTTACCAGTAACAACGCGGCGATTCCAGCCACGATGGATCTCAGATGATGGATTAAACATAATAAACACTCCCCAATTATAATTTCATTAATTCCGCTTGCCGAGTCGTTTGCGCGGCTAATTCCGCTTGCGTGACATCGGCGGCGATTTGATGCTGTTCATTAAAAATAATAAAGCGGTCACCGACCGTTTGGACTTGTTGGTAATTATGACTCGCCATAATAATCGTCTTCTCAGCGGCTTGCAATTGTTGCAATAAGGCCAACATTTCCGTTTGCGCACTAATGGTCAAGCCGTTGAGGGGCTCATCTAATAATAACACAGTCGGATTCAACGCTAAGACGCTGGCCAAGGCCACCCGTTTCTTTTCGCCACCTGATAACTGATACGGCACCCGGTCACGAAACGCGGTCGCCCCGGTTAACGCCAAACAATCGGTCACCCGTTGATCAATGGCTGCGGGTGAAAGTCCCAGTTGCCGGGGGCCAAATGCCACTTCTTCCGCGACTGACGAATTAAATAATTGCACATCGGTATTTTGAAAGACCATGCCGATTTGTTGATGTAGTTGCTGGCGTTGCGCCGGTCGCGCCAACCAGGCCGCATCAATCACTTGACCATCAAAGGTATACGTCCCGGCACTCGCCACCGCTAAGCCACTTAAAATACGTAACAACGTTGACTTACCCGAGCCATTCGGACCCATCAAACAGACAAATTCGCCGGTTTGAATCGTTAAATCCAAATGGTCTAAGCCACACGTCTGCGGATAATCATAACTTAGCGCCGCGGTTTTAATTAATTCCATGCTAAACTCCTCGCAAAATCAACACTAGTAACACCCCGACATAGGGGCTGACAACTAAGTAATCACGCCAACGAACGTGCGTCGTCGGTACCGTGACATAGTGGCCGTTAAACCCACGGGCTTCCATCGCGGCATATAACTCCAAAGCATACGCGTAACTCTTTAAATAGAGCTGACCAAATAGACTGCCAATCAAGCGATACGGATGTTTGGTCGGGGCGACCGTGCGCATATCGAGCGCCGCCATCGTTTGTAACAAATAATTGCCGAGCATGCGGAGATACGTCAAAGCAATCGCAAAGGTCATGACAATCACATCCGGACAATGCCACGCTTTTAGGGCCGTTAAAAAGTCGGTTAAAGCGGTCGTTACCCGATAATATTGGGCGTTGGCTAATAACAAACTACTTTTGCCCCAAAATAATAGCAAGGTACTGGGACCGGCCAGCCAGTAGCTGGGCCAAATAAAGCTCAACGCTAACAGACTGCTCAACGCCCAGCTCACGATAAAGCGCCGCAATTGTGACGGTGATAGTAACAATAATTGCCCACCGATTAATAGGGCCAATAACCACAACCCCACCGGACTGTGCACCAAACTGATGACTAATAACATCAAGCCTAATTGCAACAACCGCATCGGCGGCGTTAATTGCCAATGCGTGGCCCGGGGTACGGGGGCCGGTTGGGCTAACCGCGCCAACAAAGCCTGCACATGTCGTTGATTACGGGCGAGAAAATTCACTTGGTGGCGCGGGGCGCGGGGCACCGGCGTGGTCGGTTGCGCTAACCACGTCGGGAGCTTATTTGGTTGGCTGGGTTTCATGTTGTAAGCCTCGCATTAATAATAAGAAAATCAGAATCGCCGTCACGCCAGATAAAATATACCCGACACTGACCGGTAAACCGGCAATCGCGTAATCACTAAACAACGCCTTGAAGTGCAGGCCGCTTACCATCCCTTGAGGCACTTGTGTACTGACATGTTGTTGTGTCAGCATCGTTTTCAACTCACTGGTCGACCATTCCCCCCACGCGGTATTACTAGCTAATAACCCGAGCGGCGTCAGTAAAACAAGCCCGCCTAACAAATACAACCACGGGCGTTGATTCGTGCGGATGGGCGTTTGGTATAAGTTCGTTGGCGCCACTTTTTTGACGAATTGAAAAACGAGTAAGGTAAAGGCCACTTCGACCCAGCCAGCCACTAGTAGATGCGCTAAGAGCATGGCGGGGACCGCGACATTTAACCCATACGGGCAATAGAGCGGTGCCCCACTCGCGCTGTGCGCCAACAGTGGTTGCAACCCGAGTTCGATTCCCGCAACTAGGGCCGCGGTATTGATCCCAACGTAGGCCCCAACGGCTAAACCGAGCTTTTCATGATGCCATTTTTGGCCTAACCGATAACAAGCGTAGCCGACAAACGGCATGATCACGGCCATATTCAAGGCATTCGCCCCGATGGCCAAGATACCGCCATCACCAAACAAAACGGCTTGTAAGACTAAGGTGACCGTCAGCGCCAAGCACGCCGCCCACGGCCCAATCAGCACCGCTAACAGCGTCCCCCCAACCGCATGCGCAGTTGTCCCACCGGGAATCGGTAAGTTAAACATCATGATTAAAAAAGCCAATGACGCGGCGATGCCGAGCATTGGTAACGTTTCTCGATGTTGTTTGATTTGTACTTTAACTTTTAAGACCGCGACCGTCCAAATGGGCGTCATTGCCACGGCTAACGTGCCACAAGTGGCTGGGCTTAAATAATTATCCGGAATATGCACGGATGAGCACCTCTTCTAATTTGCAATTTGGTCTAAGAGGTAACTAATATCTTGAATAATGAATTTATGATTTTTAACGGTTAATACCCCGTCTTCACGCAATTCTTTGAGCATGCGGTTGACACTACTCCGGGAACTAATGCCACAAAATCCGGCAATATCATCATTAGTGACGACAAAATCAATCAAAATGCCGTCCGCTACTTTGCGGCCAAACAAATCAATCAAACTGTAAATAAAGGCACAAATGGCGCCCTTTTTACCGTTCATCACCATCCGTTGCAGCCGGAAAATATTTTCCGACAACTTTTTACGGTAATAATTCTTGATGTAATTTTGTAGTTCCGGCGTCTGGTTAACGTATTTCCAAAAGTCCACCCGGTTGACTTGATAAAACGTCGCGTATTCCGATTCAATCCGCACATTAAACGGTTGGTCCGTTGACCGCGACACTTCATCACGTAATAACGAGATGACATCGGGCTTGGCAATATAGGACAAGTTGAACTCGCGCCCATCTTGCAAAATAATGCTGTTTTTAATGATGCCATCCTTTAAGACATACGTATAATGTTCGGCCAAACCGTGATACGTCAAATACGTATGCCGTTTTTTTTGAATCGTCGGCACGTGGTGGGCTTCCAAATAACTCAATAAATATTCAATATCAGTTAATACCATCTTATTCAGTTCTTTCGTGAGTAGATTTGAATCACTGGCTGATCTAATCACGACCATGACTTCCTTAAGCCTACCAGTTTTTCAGATAGAAACTATCGCATTTAAAGTATACATTTGTTAACTATTTTTGAAAACTTTAAATGTGACGGACAACTAAAAGTTAAACGAGTATAACAAATCATGCATGTAAAAATTAATCAACGAAAGAGGATGGCGAAAAAACATGGTTGCAATCGATCTACCATACGATAAAACCACCATTACCGCTGAAATTCCGGATGCGAATTTTGCCGGTAAATTGGTTTCGCAAGCTGCAACATATCATAACAAATTGTCAGAACAGGAGACGGTTGAAAAATCGCTCGACAACCCGATTGGCACGCCCAAACTAGAAGAATTAGCTAAGGGCAAGAAAAACATTGTCATCATTAGTTCCGACCATACGCGACCAGTCCCATCCCACATTATTACGCCTATCTTATTACGGCGCTTACGTTCGGTGGCGCCGGATGCCCGCATTCGCATCTTAGTGGCGACCGGCTTTCATCGGCCATCAACCCACGAAGAATTAGTGAACAAATACGGCGAAGACATCGTTGCTAACGAAGAAATCGTGATGCACGTTTCGACCGACGACGATGCGATGGTCAAAATCGGCCAACTCCCTTCTGGTGGCGATTGCATCATTAACAAAGTGGCTGCTGAAGCCGACTTATTAATCTCCGAAGGTTTCATTGAATCCCACTTTTTCGCCGGCTTCTCCGGTGGTCGTAAGTCTGTTTTACCCGGAGTTGCTTCCTATAAAACGATTATGGCGAACCATTCCGGTGAATTTATCAACTCACCAAAAGCCCGGACGGGGAATTTAATGCATAACCCCATCCATAAAGACATGGTGTATGCCGCCCGGACCGCGCAGTTAGCTTTCATTATCAACGTCGTCTTAGACGAAGATAAAAAGATCATCGGTTCATTTGCTGGTGACATGGAAGCAGCCCACAAAGTCGGCTGTGACTTCGTTAAAGAATTATCGAGTGTCCCTGGTATCGACTGTGATATCGCCATTTCAACCAATGGTGGCTATCCGTTGGACCAAAACATTTATCAAGCCGTTAAAGGGATGACCGCCGCGGAAGCGACCAACAAAGAAGGCGGGACCATCGTAATGGTTGCTGGTGCCCGTGACGGTCACGGTGGCGATGGTTTCTTCCATAACTTAGCTGATGTGGACGACCCGAAGGACTTTTTAGACCAAGCGATTAATACGCCCCGGTTAAAAACGATTCCCGACCAATGGACCGCGCAAATTTTTGCCCGGATTCTCGTGCATCATCACGTCATCTTCGTGTCAGACTTAGTCGATCCCGACTTAATCACTGGGATGCACATGGAACTCGCTAAATCCTTAGACGAAGCCATGGAAAAAGCCTACGCTCGCGAAGGCGCCGCTGCAAAAGTCACCGTTGTGCCGGACGGGTTAGGAGTTATCGTCAAATAATGACTACTTTGGAAATCTTACAAGCGGTCGCAGCGGGGCAACTGAGTCCGAGTGCCGCTACCACCCAATTAGAAACGACGCAAACGGCGGCCTTAGGGTTTGCCAACGTGGATTTAAGCCGCGCCGACCGCAACGGATTTCCGGAAGTGGTTTATGGCGCTGGCAAAACGGCCACCCAAATCGTTGGCATCGTACAAGCCTTAAAGCATCAAACCTTGCCCGTCTTAGCGACCCGGGTCAGTGCCGAAAAATTTGCCGCCTTACAACCCGCGCTCCCGCAAGCGATTTATCACGAAACGGCGCGCTGTGTGACGGTCGGTCAGTTACCGCAACCCACTAATCCTGATGATTACATTGCGATTGTCACCGCGGGCACCTCTGATGTACCGGTCGCCGAAGAAGCGGCCGTAACGGCGCAAGCGTTTGGCAATCGCGTCGAACGCGTCTATGACGTGGGTGTCGCTGGCATTCATCGCCTATTCGCCAAACTAGACCTGATTCGCGGCGCCAAAGTCGTCATCGTCATTGCCGGGATGGAAGGCGCCTTAGCTAGTGTGGTCGGTGGCTTGGTCAACAAGCCCCTAATTGCCGTACCGACCAGCATTGGTTATGGGACCAACTTTCAAGGCATGACGGCGTTACTCACGATGCTCAATAGCTGCGCCTCCGGAATTACCGTCGTCAATATCGATAACGGCTTTGGGGCCGCCTACTCGGCTAGTTTGATTAACCAATTATAGGTCGCATAAGAGAGAGGAATTTTAGATGCAAACACTTTATTTAGACGCGTTTTCCGGGATTAGTGGCGATATGTTTTTAGGCGCATTACTGGACTTAGGGCTCGACTTTGAAGCTTTAAAAACGGAACTCGCCAAATTAAACGTCACCGGTTACGACTTAACGTGTGAACGCCTCGCCAAAAGCAGTATTTATGGCACGAGTTTTGACGTCCAAGTTGCGGGCGGTAAAGATCACGGCTTCGTGGAACATCACCATCACGAAGACCATGACCATGTTCACGAGCATCAGCATCACCATGAACACGCCCATCATCACGATCATGAAGCCCGTCATTTGAGCGACATCATTGCTTTGATCAACGGTAGTGACTTAAATGACTCCGTCAAAAGCCACGCGATTGCCATCTTTAACGAAATCGCCGAAGCAGAAGCGACGGTCCATCATATGCCGTTAGCCGAAGTGCATTTCCACGAAGTCGGCGCCTTAGATTCAATCGTCGATATTGTCGGATGCTGTGTGGCCCTTGATTTAATGGGAATAAACGACATTATGGCGTCCCCTTTAACCGATGGGAGCGGCTTTATTAACGTGGCCCATGGGCAAATGCCCGTTCCGGTCCCCGCCGTCATGCAAATGCGCGTCGGCACGGCGATTCCCATCAAGCAACGCTTGGATTTACACACGGAATTGATTACGCCAACTGGGATGGGGATCGTCAAAACCTTAGTGCATGACTTTGGACCGCTCCCAGCAGCAGCGACCCCCACCAAGATTGGCTATGGTTTTGGCAAACGCGATACCGGCGGCTTCAATGCCTTGCGCGCCATTTTATTCGAAAAAAAAAACTAAGTAAACAAGTGGTCGCTAAAACCAACGACGACGTCTTGCTCGTGGAAGCGAACTTAGATGACCAGACAGGTGAAGGTCTCGGGTATGTCATGGAAAAACTCTTGGATGCCGGAGCCTACGACGTGTACTTTACGCCGATTCAAATGAAAAAGAATCGTCCCGCCACCAAGTTATCAGTCCTCATCAATCCCGCGACTAAAGACGCCATCACGACGTTGATCTTAGCGGAAACCAGTACGATTGGCGTGCGTTATCAAACGTGGCACCGGGCCATCATGCAACGCCATTTCACAACCGTCACCACGCCATACGGGCCCGTCCAACTCAAAGTTGCGACGTACGGCGACCTAACGAAACAAACACCGGAATACGCCGACTGCGCTCAGCTTGCGCAACAGTGGCATATTCCATTAATGACGGTTTATCAAGCCGCACTCGTGGCGGCTGACCAAGCCACACAGGAGGAAAATTAATGTTACACCAGCTCATTGCCGAATTTATGGGCACGGCCTTAATGATTATTTTTGGGGTCGGCGTCCATTGTAGTACCGTCCTTAAAGGCACCAAGTATCGTGGTTCAGGCCATATTTTTGCCATCACGACTTGGGGTTTCGGGATTAGCATCGCGTTGTTCATCTTTGGCAACGTCTGTATCAACCCCGCCATGGTATTAGCCCAATGTTTATTAGGTAACTTACCATGGGTCGACTTTATTCCTTATTCCGTTGCCGAAGTTCTCGGTGGGGTGATTGGTTCCGTGATCGTCTGGATCATGTATGCGGACCATTTCAAAGCCTCCGCTGATGAGATTTCGCCCATCACGATTCGGAATTTATTTTGTACGTCACCGGCTGTCCGCAACTTGCCCCGGAACTTTTTCGTGGAATTCTTTGATACTTTTATTTTCATTTCCGGGATTTTAGCCATTTCAACCGTCAAAACTGGTGGGGTCGTGCCAATTGGTGTTGGACTCTTAGTTTGGGCGATTGGGATGGGGCTTGGTGGTCCCACGGGGTTTGCGATGAACTTAGCCCGGGATATGGGGCCCCGCATTGCCCACGCCATCTTACCGATTGCCAATAAAGCGGATAGCGACTGGCAATATGGGATTTTAGTGCCTGGGATCGCCCCCTTTGTCGGCGCTGCCTGTGCCGCTTGGTTCATGCACGGCTTTTTCGGTATTAATTAATAAATAAAAAGAGGAACTTAAAATGACTAATTTAGTAAGCAAAACCGCGACGTTAACCGCCGCTTTAAAAGATTTAAAACGCGTCACCGTCGCTTTTTCTGGCGGTATCGATAGTACCTTAGTATTGAAGATGGCCTTAGACGTTTTAGGCGCCGACAATGTGACTGCCGTCGTTGCCAATTCAGAATTGTTCACTGACGAAGAATTCAACAAGGCCGTCAACTTAGCAGAAATGCTTGGCGCCCACGTCGAAACGACGATGTTGGACTACTTAAGTGACGAACACATCGAACATAACGCCGCTGACAGCTGGTACTATGCGAAGAAGATGTTCTACACTCGTTTAACAGAAATGGCCGCAGCTCAAGGCAGCAACGCCGTTTTAGATGGGATGATTAAAAACGATGAACAAGATTACCGTCCCGGCATGAAAGCGCGGACCGAAGCTGGTGCGCGGAGTTTATTAGCTGAAGCCGACTTTTACAAAGTCGACGTACGTGCGTTAGCTCAAGAACTCGGCTTAACGAACTGGAACAAGGTCGCTTCTTGCTCCGTATCATCCCGCTTCCCTTACGGCACGACCTTAACGCATGAAAATATCGCCCAAGTCATGGCGGCTGAAAAGTATTTACGTGAACTCGGCTTCCCAACGGTCCGCGTTCGTTACCACGATGACATCGCTCGCATCGAAATTCCTGAAGCGCGCATCGGCGACTTCTTAGTCTTCAACGATCGCGTTAACCGGCACTTCCAAACGCTTGGTTTCCGTTACGTCACCTTAGACTTAGGCGGTTTCCGTAGCGGTCGCATGAACGACACCTTAACCAAACAACAATTGGCCGCTTTTGCTTAAATTGTGATTTGGTTGCCGCTACCGGCTGACCGTGATTCCATCCACATGGCGGATTCCATCACGGTCAGCCGGTAGCTGGATTGATGCGAAGTTTATTTTTCAGATGTAACCTACAATTAAACTTGATTGTGTACTAAAAACGCCCAGCTACGATAATTTCGTTGGCTGGGCGTTTTTCTAGTATACACGTTTTGTCATTCCAATATAACTTGAGCGTTAGTCATTAAGCAAGTCTGGAAAGCGCCCTTCCGCATCAAAAGCGACTTTCAATTGATTGGTAAATACTTTAACACTCACGATATCCGGCTTGATTTTCTTAACCTTTTTGCGAAAATCTCGTTTTGATAATCCCGCCTTGGTCAGTTGTTTCTTCATCAAAAATTTCATTAATTTCTGCGTTTCTTTTGCCGAGAAGTCCCAGTTTAATAAGACTAGCTCCGTCGATGCTAACGCTGCTTTTTCGGCTAATTGATTGATAACACTTAATAACATATCTTCCCGTGTAAAGAGCCGCAAGTCCATTTTTTCAGCTTTTTCCATTAATAATTCCCCCACTTTATTTGATGATAATGCCAATATAACAGCAATCCCCGTCTCAATAATAATTATTGTATCAGTTGCAGTGAAGCAAAGAAAACCCGGATTCAAGATATAAAGCTCATATTCTTTATGTGTAATTAAGGCATTCTCGCAAAAAAACACAAAATTTTTGCAAGGTATTTGTGTAATACTTAGTCCCTCGAGAAGAGAAAGAACAATTCCCACACAAAAATGATGTCACCACAATAAATTGTAGCGACATCATTTTAGATAAAAATCAATTTAGTTGTGGGTCAGCGGCAATGGAAGTCGCCGTGCAAGTGGCGTTAGTTCGGCATGGTTTTGGCCGAGCTTACGCCACCGGCATCTTTGAAGATTGTCGGGTTGGGTCAAGCTTCAAAGTGAGGTTCGAGACCGCTTTTTGGCTCGAACCGGTCGCCACGGCAACTGGAATTGCCGCTGACCCACAACGGCAACTTCTACATACATTAATTAAGCAGTTTGACCTAAATGACGTTTCTTAGGTGCGGTCTTAACCGCTTGTACGTCTTCATCCTTAAAGCCAAACATCCAAGTTAAGGTGAAGGAAACGATGATGGTGGCGATGGACGCAATCCAGAAGCCCCAGAAACTGAAGTCTAAGCCTTTCGGGTTAACGAACGACGTGAACCCGATTAAGGAGCCGGTAAAGCCCCACATGTTAACTCGCATCAACCCAGTTAAGAAACCACCGACCGCGGCCCCAATGCTGGCAGTAACGAAAGCGCGACCGTACTTCAAGTTAATCCCGTACATCGCGGGTTCGGTAACCCCCGCAAAGGCTGAGATGGTTGCTGGCCAAGCTAATTCTTGAATGTTAGCTAATTTTGACTTCAAGGCAATCGCTAAGACCGCCCCACCTTGAGCGACCATGGTTGCCGAAACGATGGCGTTCAAGTAACTGTGACCAGTCGTGGCAATATCGTTGGCCACGATTGGAATAACCGCCCAGTGTAACCCGAAGATAACTAAGACTTGGTAGAAACCACCAATAATCAAGCCAGAAATCGCTGGGCTCAAGTTGTAAATTGCGACAATCGCGTTTGCTAAACCAGTTGATAACACCGTAATGATTGGGCCGAGGAATAAGATAATGGCCCCAGAAATAATAACAACTTCAAATAATGGGACGAAAATCATCCGTAAGACCGTTGGAATAACCCGTTTGAGCCATGGTTCCAACTTGCTGGCTAACCAAGCACCCGCAATCATTGGGAAGATGGAATACGTGTAGGAAGCCATATGCACTGGCAACCCGAAGAAACTCCCGTTAATCGCCATCCCCATGAAGGTGCTCAAAGTTTTACCACTAGCCATTGTGATCAAGGTTGGGTACGTTAAGACCCCACCGATGATCCCCATGATAACGGGGTCAGCGCCTAACTTTTTACCAGCTGTAAAGCCGACGAAAATTGGTAAGAAGTAGAAGACGGAATCACCCATCGCACTAATAATGACGTAAGTTGAGTCCGTAGTTGCCACCACATGGAACGTGGTCAGTAACGCTAAGACCCCTTTTAAAATACCAGAAGCAGCTAACAAACCGATGACTGGAATCATTGACCCAGTAATGACCCCAATTAAACTACTGAAGCCATATTTCACTTTACCCCAAGCAGTCGTGGGTTTGTTCGCGGCTGCCGCGGTTTCAGCCACGGCTTTAGCGGTTTCAGAGTCATTGGATAATTCCGGTCCAATTTGCTTGATTACCGCATCATAAACATCGGTAACGGCTGGTCCAATCACGACTTGATATTGACCGCCCGCTTTGGCGACATCAATGACCCCTTTCATATTGGCAATGACATCATCGTTAGCTTTACTTTCGTCTTTCAAGTAGAACCGTAACCGGGTAATACAATGAATTAAACTATTAATATTTTCGACGCCACCAACATTTTCAATAATGTCCGTTGCTAATTGGTCGTATTTGCCGGCCTGCGGTAACTTACCTTGGCGCTTAGCATTAAACGTATTCGCGTTCAAACGACCCGAAGCGACCACTTGACCCGCCTGAGCGGTGCCTTCAGTGACATCTAGTGAGTCGAGTTTATCACTCGAATTCGTTACTGCTAAGACGACGGTCGTTTGCCGGTTCGCAGCTTCGATGGCTGACAAGTCCATCGTCGCAATCACATCACCCGCTTGCACTTCGTCACCCGTTTTGACGTTAACGGTAAACGGTGCCCCTTTCAAATCGACCGTGTCGATACCTAAATGGACCAACACTTCCAAATTGTTGTCCGGTGTGGTAAACCCGAAGGCATGCTTCGTTTCCGCAATCATCGTAATTTTCCCAGTTACTGGTGCGACGATTTGACCATCACTCGGTTGTACCCCGAAGCCGAGCCCCATCATCCCGGCAGAAAACACCGGATCCTTGACCACTTTTAATGGTATTACGTCACCATTGACTGGCGTTAAAATTGTTACCGTTTGCATTTTTGCCATAGTTGGATTCCTCCTATTTCTCATCCAATAACAACGCGACCGATTGATACGGTTTTAAAACCAACTGCGATTCAACGACCGTATCATCATAATTTGACAGTAAGACTTGCGCCGACACCATTGCCGCTGGGATTTCAACGGTCGTAGTCGTGCCATAAAAATTGTTCAAAACTAATAATTGCTGTTTACCTAGCCGCCGCCAATAACCTAGGACTTGATCGTCATCAAGCCGCCACGTCTGGTAGTCGCCATCGGCAATGATTGGCATCGTCTTACGTAACTTAATTAACTGTTGATAATAATTGAAGATTTCACCATGCGTCAGCTCCGCTTCAACGTTGATGGTCGCCTGATTGGTCGGGCGTAACCACGGCCGACCAGTTGTAAAGCCGGCCTTAGCCGAACGATCCCATTGCATCGGCGTCCGGGAATTATCCCGCGCCTTGGTCTTTACAATCGTAAAGGCATCGGCATGGCTATAACCACTGCGAATCAAGGCCCGATAAGCGTTCAACGCTTCGATGTCGACATAATCGGCCATCGAATCGTAATCTGGATCAGTCATCCCCAGCTCTTCTCCCATGTAAATAAACGGGGTCCCGCGCATCAGATGAATCACCGTGGCGAGCATTTCGGCGGATTTGACGCGGTACTTACCGGGGTCACCAAAGCGGTTTAACGCCCGTGGCTGGTCATGGTTATTCCAAAATAACGCTTGCCAACCATGGCCTTGGTTCATGCCGACCGCCCATTCATCCAATAACTGCTTCAACCGGTCAAAATCGAACGGCATTCGTGACCATTTTTGACCGTCGACGTAATCCGTTTTTAAATGGTGAAAATTAAAGACCATCGATAATTCATGATTGTCAGGATTGGTGTACCCAATACTGTTCGGAATCGTCGTCGAAGACATTTCACCGACTGTGATACTGTCGGGGTCTTGCCCAAAGCTAGCCGCATTCAATTCCTTCAAATAATCTTGGACCACCGGCGTATCGGTGTAGAGTGTCTTACTAGCAACACCTTTAGGCGCATCGACTAAATACTTCGACTTACCAGTAACATTGAAAACATCAAAGCGGAAGCCTTGAACACCTTTTTTGCGCCAGTAGTTGACGACTTCGGCACAGGCGGCGCGTACTTGCGGGTTGTGCCAATCGAGGTCCGCTTGCGTTGGGTCATATAAGTGCAAGTAATACATATCCGTATCGCCAAATGGGGCCCAGGCCGCGCCACCGAATTTGGATTCCCAGTTAGTCGGTAAGCTACCGTCTGGTTTGGCATGCCGTAAATAATAAAACTTTTGATATTTAGGATCGCCCGCTAACGCTTTTTGGAACCAAACATGCGCGGTGGACGTGTGGTTAAAGACCATATCCAGCATGACCCCAATATGTTGTTCCTTTAACTTGGCGACGAGCTCTTCAAAGTCGCTCATCGTGCCAAAGGTTGGGTCAATTCGGTAATAATCTTCAATATCGTAACCGTTATCATTTTGCGGTGACACGAAGAACGGATTGAACCAAATCATGTCGATGTTCAATTTGGCCAAATACGGAATCTTTTGAATAATCCCCCGTAAATCGCCAATTCCATCGCCATCACTGTCATAAAATGATTTGGGATAAATCTGGTAAATTACTTGTTGTGAAAGTTTCATCTCTAAGCCCTCTCATGCTCATTATTTCGTCCGGCGTGCAAAGTCGCGGAAGCGGAACTTGTCGGCGCGATGTCGCGATTCAGTATATTGGAACGCGGTCGCATCGGCCAGACTGGTGACACTGCGAACTACCGCCATATAGGCGCCTTTATCTAGTCCTAACTGTTCGCGGTCTTCCGAATTCGCTGGTTCCATCGTAATCTCTTTGGTTGCATAGGCAATGTCCAATCCGAGTTCGCCTTCAAAGTAGGCGTATAACGAATCGGCGGCGGCCCGTTTAGGAATGTCCGGCACTACCGACGTCAAAATATAATCTTTATCGATAATATCCGGTTCGCCATCAATGATGCGGACCCGCTTAATCGCCGTGACCGGAACCGGTTTAACTTCGCCACCAAGGGAAGCAAACGCCTGAACCGGTAAAGCGACGGGTGATTCAAAGCTATAAACTAAATTTTCAGTGGTCACGTGCATTTTTTGCGCTAGTTCTTTATAACTGACAATCCCCGATACTGGAAATTCGTATTGGCGATGTTCAATCACTAATGACCCTTTCCCCCGAATTTTTTGAATATAGCCGTTTTCGGCCAACAGTCCTAACGCTTTGCGGCCCGTTTCCCGTGAAATGCCATATAACTGGCACAGCTGATTTTCACTCGGTAAATAAGTGCCTAGTTCGTAAACTTCCTGATCAATCTTTTGCATCAAGTCGTCATAGACTAGCGCGGATTTATTTAACATGCCGCCGACCCCCTTTTTACGTTTTGTTATCGCTTTCAAAGATTAATATAAACTTGTTTAGACAAGTTGTCAATGATTATATTTTACGACCCGTAAACAGTTATATATCAACATTTACAGTGAATTTATTAGCTTGTATACCTTGTTTATACATGTATGGATGTACTTATATCGCGTTAATCCATACCGGCATTTCAGGTTACGAAGTCGCCTAGCATTGTAACTGGCCAGAATCACTAATAACAATCAGTTTACAGACTATTTAGGCCATCTAAATGCTTTCTCAATCTTGATTACCATTACACTAGCTTGACCACGCCACAAAAGCAGCGGCTAACATGAATGGATAATCACAAAAGCGTATTGAGACCTAACTAAAAAATGGGTGCCAGATGAAGTTAAAATTCCATCTGACACCCATTCATTTTTTCTATTTTTATGGTCGAAACGTGCAACAACAGTCAGTTGTCACACGCTCGACTTGCCGGAAAAAGGTTTCCGAATATTATTTTTTAAATTAATGATCCATCCCAAACGCATGTTGGTCTTCACTAGCTTTGTCGGCGGCCGCTTGTTCTTCGGCAATCAACCGGGCCCGTTCATGCTTGTTGTACCAAGGTGAAACGGTGAAGGCTAAGATATCGTTGATTAAGTAGACGGAACTATTGATAAACATGGCTAACGTTGCGGAACCTTGGCGGAATGAAATGAACCAGAGGACCATTTGTGCCAAGCCAGAAGCAATCCACCAGAAATATTGGTTGTTGTAACGCAAGAAACAGATTACCCCAGCCGTTAAGCAGATGGCAAAACTAATAGCGTCAATCCATGGCCGCGGATCATCCGTAAAGGTCCCGATTAAGTAACCAGAAATCCCATAAACGACTAAGGTTGCGACAATCGCAATGACCCAAGTCCGACCCGTAAACTTACGAATCTTAGAAACCATGTTCACGTTCCAGTTTGCACTCAACAAGACCGGAATATCCAAGGTAACCACATAAGCGAGTTGTTCACCAATACTTAAGTAGTTTTTAGCTGAGAACCCAACCACGATGAAACAGAAGGCTGAAATAACCCCTAAAACACCATTAACTGATTTAGCCGCATTAATAGCCAAGACACATAAAACACCCAAAGTCGTCCCAATAAATGTTAAGATAGTAAGTGCTGTAATTGGCGCACTGACCAATGTCATTACTTGGCAACCTAAGCTAAAGTAGAATAAATAGTAGTTTTGTTGTGGCCAACCTTTCAATTGGTGCGCTAAAAATTTAAAATAATTACTCAAAATCATGCTCCTCTTTCCGTCTCTTAAAATACCGGTTGTGTACGTAGTTGGCCAACTATTCACCTTAACACCACATCATGTAGTGTATCCGTTCGAAACAACACTATATATTGTATCATGAGATTTTTGATTGCCAAGTATAAATTTCGCAATTACGAATTGATTGTTCACAACTTATCGAAATCAGCCCCGCCACCGCGGTATTTTGGTGCGCGGATTTTTTTTGCAATTTTTTTTCGGGTTAAAAAATGCAATCGTTACCATTAATTTTGCGAATCAAGCGAAGCTAATCTTAATCTTCATAAAGTGCTAAAAAGACTGCTGCAATACATTTTATAATAAAGAAAAGCGCCATAAACTTAGGAAAATAAGCTCTGCCATGAATTCCCTTTACCAGCAATATTCTTACCCATAACACCAATCAAATTTCATCACTTTAGCCGGCTGCCACTAGGATGACGCCGTGTCGCAATGAGTCAGCGGTGAACTTTCCGGTGATTCATTGGGGTCGACTTTTAAGACTGACAACGGGTTAAGGTCAGGCTTAAAAGCGCCCTGATGACCGCTTTTTGTCATCAGGTCTGCCCCACGGCGCCATTCTAGTGGCAGCCAGCGGCAAGAAACATTGCATTTTGTCGGAAACGATTGCTTGCAGTATACTGGATACGGAAACGATTTTACTTACAATATATTTAATTTTTTTGGAGGATTCTCATGATTACGCTTAAATCAGATCGCGAAATCAAGGGTATGCAAGCCGCTGGCGACATCATGGTTGGTTTGTTCCACGCCTTAGAAGATTACATCAAGCCAGGGATTACAACTTGGGATGTTGATCACTTCGCTTATGAATACATCACTGCCCATGATGCTACGCCGGGCGAACTTAACTTTGAAGGGTACAAATACTCAACTTGTGTCAGCGTCAATGACATGATTTGCCATGGTTGTCCTAGCAAAGACATCTTAGTCAAAGACGGCGACTTATTAAAAGTCGATACGGTTATTAACTATCATGGCTACTTGAGTGACTCATGCCACGCTTTCGTTGCGGGCACCCCATCACCAGAAGTTCAAAAGTTAATGGATGTAACGTTAAAGGCGTTATACCTTGGTATCGACCAAGCCGTTGTTGGTAACCGAATTGGTGACATTGGCTGGGCCATTCAAAACTACGCTGAAAACGAAATGGGTTACGGCGTCGTTCGTGAATACATTGGCCATGGTATTGGACCAACGATGCACGAAAAACCAGACGTTCCTCATTATGGCGAAGCTGGCCATGGGACCCGCTTAAAGGCTGGAATGACCATCACCATCGAACCAATGGTCAACGTTGGTGACTGGCGTTCTGGCGAAACCGCTGATGACGGCTGGACCGTTAAAACGTTAGATGGTAGCTTGAGCTGCCAATATGAACATACTTTAGTTGTTACTGACGATGGTCCTAAGATCTTATCTTCGTTTGATAATGACTTTGATGCGAAATATTTATTGAACAAATAATTGAATTATAAAAGAGTTCTACCGCCCTTTTTTGGTGGTAGAACTCTTTTTTTGGTTGGCGAGTGTTTTCGGACTCTAAGGGGGCGCTTTGAACGTTAAAACTACTCGATAATGATTCCCACTTATCTTTACTGTCGAAACGTGCAATCCCGGGCAGCGCCCTCCGCTTAGCTACGTTAAAGCCCCTAACACGGACAATTCACCGCGTCAGGGGCTTTAACTAGGCTATGCTCGGTCGCTAACCGCCCGGGATTGCACTCTTTTAAACTTGTTCCAAATAATCCTGATAATCATCCTCAACCTGGGCCACATAAGCTTCCGCCCACTTGGCCATGGCGTCGTCGAACTTGGTTGAGCTGCCGACATACCCGCGAATCATGGCTGCCGTTGGGCTTTGGGCGTGCGCTTGGGCTAAAATCATGGCACACGTATTGGCATATGCTTGAAATTGTCCCCACGATAAAGTTGGAATATCAATCGATTCTTTCATATCTCGGAATTGACGGACGTAAAAGCTCTTATCGGCCATTTGGAAATAACCTAAAAAGACATCCGAGGTCGATTGCAAAATCCGTTGCGAACTAACAATCCGTTGGCCTTCAGTTAATTCCAACGCCGCCGTTAGTTTCTGATGATTTTGACTACCGACTTTCCGAGTTGGCAAAGCTTCTTTGATTTGTAAGACCATATGGCTGCCATCGGTACTCGTCAATAACACTAAATAACATAACGAGCCGAAACTCCCGACACCGACACTGTGGCGGATAATATCCGTAACTTCATATTGTGACAGCAACAATGCCACATCCGTGCGCACACTGCGTAAGTATTCTTGAATGCCTTGCTTGATGCCGCGATACGTCTTTTTATCGACGTGCACTGACCGTGGCGCGTTGTCTTTGAATTGGCGTTCACCACGACTGTTGGTGACCGTGAATTTGCGCACGACTTGCTCGGAATTACGCTTCGTCGCCTTTTTGACTAAGGCGGCAATAAAGTCGGCCGTATCTTCTGGTTCGCCACCAAAATTCAACACCGATTGCACTTCGTTATCCCGGTAAAAACGTTCCAACGTCGTTCGATCAAACATCCGTTTAATGCCGTCACGATAACTGGCACTGGCATCTTTAACTAATTTTTCAACTTTTTTCGGTTTAAAATCGGAAACGCGGGCCGCTAAAATAATGCTGACGAGTAACCGGCGTAAGTCCCATTCCCAGGGATGCACGCCCGCTTCATCAAAATCATTCAAATCAAAAACTAACCGGCGCTCTGGCGAGGCATAAAACCCGAAGTTGCCTAGGTGGGCATCCCCACAAACGACAGCTGGGATTTCCGTGGAATTTTGATAGTCTAAATCGTAGTCCATTAATTCGACGGAGCCGCGGAAAAATGCGAAGGCGGACGCCGACATTCGTTCGCGCCGTAACGGCAATAATTCGGGTACTAACATTTCACGCACATGCTTCAAATATTCCGCAGCATTGCGTTTTACGGGCACAAAGGTCCCCAATTTTTCAAATGACGTTACTTGGCGACGCGCTTTACCGGTCGCAATCAATTCGGCAACCGTATGATGTTGTCGAATATGCGTTAAATCAAGTGGTGGCATGGTGTATCAATCCCTTTATTATAAACTGCCTCCATTATAACGATTTATACCATAAAAACGAAATACTTATTATTTTCAATTTTTGCTGTTTTTTTCAGAAAACTAGCGTACAATTATGGCCGCAATAAAAAACAACCGAGGTTTTCCAATGCAAAATTTAGATGCAACAAATATTGTCGTTGCGGGTTTAGTGCTCATCTACGTTATTAAACGTCAGTTAGCACCACGCGTGTTACGTTTTAAATTGAATTTTTATTTAGTTCTGATTTTATTCGGGGCTGCATCGATCTATGATGCCATCACCCATCATGAAGTGACGATTACGATCTCACAAGCCGTTCTTTTTGGAACGCTCAGTATTTTGAGTGCGTTGATTTTTGGGGGCTTACGAGCATGGTCTTATCGTCTTTGGGTCAGCGATGCTGGGCTCGTTATGCGCCAAGGGACTTGGGTCACCTTACTCTTTTGGGTGCTCAGTATCGGTAGCCACGCCTTAGTCGACCGTCTTTGGACCGGTAACTCGACGACTCTGTTACTATATTTAGGGCTCACCCTGCTCGCCCAACGTGGTGGTGTCTGGTGGTTGGCGCAACGCCGTTTTGCCGACGCCTTACCCGCCAATGTCGCCCAACAAGAAAAATCACATCACCATCACCATCGCCGGTCGGAGTAATTTCCACCGGCTTTTTCATTATTTTGGTAACTTAAGTTGACGGTCAGCAAACATTCGCCTACAATTAAAATTATAGAAATGATAGCGCTTACTTTATTGGGAGGTCACACATTATGGCAAATTCTGAAAAAACTTTAATGTTAGTTAAACCAGACGGGGTCGCTGAAGGTCACATCGGTGAAGTTATCACCCGTTTAGAACGTAAAAATTACCAAATTTCGGCCCTCAAAGTGATCAAAGCCACACCGGAACAACTTCAAGCGCACTACCAAGAAAAAGTGGGCAAACCCTACTTCAAAGAAATTGAAACGTATATGATGGAAGGTCCCCTCGTGGCCATCATCGTCAGTGGGACTGGCGTGGTTAAAGCGGTCCATCGCTTAGCTGGTCAAACTCGGCCAAGCGATGCCCTACCAGGCACGATTCGCGGCGATTTTGCGCACGAATATCCTGATGGGATTTTACGCAACGTCGTCCACACTTCGGACAGTCGGGAAAATGCGCATCATGAAATCGCGATTTGGTTCCCCGAACTAGCGGTGAAATCACGTAAAGACGAAGAAAAGACTAAATCTAAAAAATGAGATTCATAGAGAGTTCGAGCTTGCTCGAGCTCTTTTTTAGTTGTCACACGACTTAGTTCAGTTACTGAGCAAAAATACCCGCCAACTAAGCAAATTAACCGCTTGAATAGGTCATTATTTTAGAACCGGTTCCCGACACCCCTTATGATAAATATATTAATAAGGATTGGGGGGATTCTTATGAAACTAGTCGTTGGTCCATTTCATCGTTCGACCACACCATCCATGTTGACCGCGATGCAACGCGTCGATATTTGCTTAGACTTGATTGGTCAAACCGGACCCGCCGGTTTAACTGCTTCGACTGCCACTTTAGGGCTCAATTTAACCTACTTGCTAGGAAACAACGTCATTGTCACCAATGATGCCCAAACGATTACCATCATTATCGATGAGCAATCCCGACCGCTCACCTTAACGGGGTGTTTAATTCAAGACACGCTACACAACGCGCTCTATCCACAGCAGCCCCACTATTTATTAGCCATCAATCGCCAGCTCATCACGTCCGGCGACGAATTGATTGCTTTGATTGATACCCAACTCGCTTAAAGTTTTGCGCTGATTGCCGCTGTCGACTGACCGTAACTCCGTCCGCCAAGGGGACCGGTCCAAGCCTAAGAAGCGGTCTTGAACCTCGCTTTTGAGCCTAAAAAACAAGTCTCAAAAGACGTCCGTGGTGTAAACGGGATACCAACCAATCCCGTTTACACCACCCGCATGGCGGACTCCGTTACAGTCAGTCGACAGCTAAATTGATGCTAAATATAAATAGACGTCACTACAACTATTCATCCATTGTAGTGGCGTCTATTTTGGGATTAACCGTAATCTAGTTGAGGGTAAAGTAGTAATAGCTGCCACCATCCCAATAGTGTCAATCAAAGATACTTTTAGCTAAACTTACATTTCGCAAGGTCTAAATGATTGCAATGAGCTGTGCCCCATCCATAAGTAGCTCATAAAATAGTGCCGAACATAATTGATGCGGCCAAAAAATTATAGCTGCAAAACTTTAAATCAATCACCAATTCAGTTGGGCGTCAACGATAATGGAAGTCACCGTGAGAGTACCGTAAGTTCGGCGTGACTTTGGCCGGACTTACGGTACCGACATCTTTGAAGATTGGTGGGTTGGGCCGAGCTTCAAAGTGAGGTTCGAGACCGCTCTTTGGCTCGGACCGGTCGCCACGGTGACTGGAATTATTGCTGACGCCCAACGGCAAAGTAAACGTTCTCCAATTGTACCATACGCTACGCTTCGAGTTCGACCAATTTTAACACGGCCGCATCTTGGCCTTTGGGGACGGCGACAATTTGTTGATGCTCCAACATGCCTTGAGTATCGGCACGCACGACACGATCATATTCATGATGGCCGTCAACCGATAAATCCCATTCATACGGAATCGGTCCATATAGTGTGACCGTTCCGTCATGATTATCCGCATACGTGACCACATTTCTAGTGTCACCCAAATCGCCAGTCGCTACTTGAACGACGGCGCGTGTATACATGACGCTCTGCACGTTATCGGGTTTTACATGCGTTCCCGCAGCAATTTGTTTGATATGTAATTTTGTCTTTGTCGTTAAAATTCCGTGACCTTTGACCGCCAACCAGACGCGCGCCGGGTCAACTTGAGCGGCGGGATAAGAAGATACGGTCACTTGTGATTGCTCAATTGGCTTAGCCACGGTTTTAGTGGCTACTACTTTATCTTTAACTGGGGTTAACTTCGACTTCGGCTTAGCGGCCGCCACCGCATGAGTAAATTGCCATTGCTGATAGACCATGACCGTTCCTAATAATGCAATTCCTAATCCTAAACACAAGTAAAGTTTTTTCATCACGAAGTCCCCCATTCAAAATTGCCAATCCTATCTAAAATTAGCTTAGCATTGAAAATTCATTTATATTTTGAGACGAGCGTGCCCTTTATTTAATTAAAACGACTAG
Source organism: Lactiplantibacillus fabifermentans DSM 21115 (assembly GCF_000498955.2). Classification (GTDB taxonomy): domain Bacteria; phylum Bacillota; class Bacilli; order Lactobacillales; family Lactobacillaceae; genus Lactiplantibacillus; species Lactiplantibacillus fabifermentans. Next base: position 24,013 of record NZ_AYGX02000135.1, read on the forward strand.
TACTAGAAATGCGTCAATAGCTGATTTCTACCAACTGAAATTCGACAAAATATCACGATAATCTAATTTGACAGTTTCCATGATTTATAGAATACATAACACAACCAATTTAAATTTAAAATCGTATTTGTGTAAAGGTTACCAAAAGAGACTGTAAAAAAATGGTATGTTGGTGCCGGTTAAAAAGTGTGGGTGGAACCTAACACACTGTTATTTGCTGCGACTCAGCAATTAGATTACATCAAAAAACGGTGATACATGTGCACAGTGTATCGCCGTTTTTTGATGTAATCTTTATTTTGTAATCAATCCCCGGAAGTCCGGCGGGCCAGGTGAACGTGCTGAAAGTGCGCTTAGCTGAGCGAACCTCTCGGCTTAGCGCACCGGCATCTTTCAAGATTCACGGGTTAGGCGGAGCTTGAAAGTGAGGTTGGCGACCGCTTTTTGGCGCCAACCGGTCGCAGCACGAGAACCCGGCCCACCGGACTGGAGGGCTAGGCTGACATCACAGTAAACTAAGCTGTGACTTCAGCTAATTTTTGGTCTAAGTACTTCTTTAGTGCTGCTTGGGGATGAAAACCAACGACCTTTTCAGTCGGTTGGCCATTCTTGAAAATCACGAGCGCTGGAATGCTCATGATGTCGAATTTTTCAGCCACCCCGGGATTAGCATCGATGTCTAACGATGCAAACTTGATTTGACCATCATATTCTTCATCAAGCGCTTCAAGTGCGGGTGTCTGCATCTTGCAGGGACCACACCAATCCGCCCATAAATCAACGACCGTTAACTTCGTATCGGTCGCAACTTGGTCGAATTGCGCCGCCGTTACTGGTTCAATCATGCGAGTTCCTCACTTTTACTTAATTTGAAACTATCATAGCATGTTTTATCGCCCAACGAGCGGTCAAAAGTTCGTGGCAGTCACCACATAGCGGTTATTACGAACAGCGGTCACTAATTTATCGCGTAACGGTACCGTTTGAAGCTGTTTTTCGATATAATAGCGTTATAAGAAACGATATAATCGCAAAGGAGTCGATTACTTATGTCAAATGAATCAAACCCTATCGATCAAGATAGCAAACTCGTGGCTTCCGTGGCTGCGGAACACCTCGGCATCAAAGCTGTTACTTTACGTAAATATAGTACGCTCGTTGAAAAGCAACTCAACGACGAACGCCGTTTTCGGACCGGCACGAATAGTCACCGCTTATACACGGCCGCTGATTTAGCCGCTTTTCAACAAGCCATTGCATTAACCGAAGCCGGTACCACGTTGGCCGATGCGCTTAACCAAACCTTTACGGCCGCACCAACCCCGAAAGCGACCCCCACAGCCAAGTCCGCACCCAAAACGGCCTTGGCGCCGGCGCCACAAGCAGCCGTTAATCCGGCCTATGCCGAATTATCGCAACAAAATCACGAATTAATGAAGCAAAATGAAGAATTAGCGAAACAACAACAAGTGATGACGCGACGGTTGGACTCATTGAACTATCGCCTGAACTTGGTTTTAGATAAACTCGACCAACAACCTAAGAAAACAACCCCTTGGTGGTTAGGCTGGCTCAAATAAATCAACACTGAATCAGTAACGCGGTCCCCGCTTAAGCGGGCCGCGTTTTTTTTGTCGTCCTTAGTATTTACTAGAAAAACACCCCACACTTTTCGGCGGGTTTACATTTTGACTCCGTTGTTACCGGTTACTTAAAGTACGCAACCGTTTGAAATTTCTCGTTGTATAAATATTTTTTGAAAAAATTATTCCACTTATGAAATGCAATTGGAAACGTTGACATTTCGGCGAATTTGTCAACTTTTCTTATAAATATATTGGTATTCATTATAAAATAATCTAATGCAACCGGTTGCACAAACTTTGAAAACGTTTTATACTTTGTCACATAATCGATTATGGAATTAACAGAGGAGGTTTTCACTATGGCAACTAAACAAGCGGCGTCAACGAAAAAAGTTGGCCTACCGCAATTACCAGCATCCCGCATTTGGCTTATGAGCCTCGGGTTCTTAGGCGTCCAAATGGCGTTCACATTGCAAAGTTCAGAAATGAGTCGGATTTTCCAAACATTGGGGGCCGATCCAAATAACTTAGGGTGGTTCTTCATTCTGCCACCATTGGCTGGGTTAGTCGTGCAACCAATCATTGGGAGTTTATCTGACCGTACTTGGGCACCAAAACTTGGTGGTCGCCGCCTACCTTACTTAATCTTAGGGACGATTGTTGCCGCTATCGTGATGTTCCTACTACCAAATTCCGGCTCGCTCGGTTTTGGCTACGCTTCCATTGCTGCCTTAGTCTTTGCAGCAATCACGGTGGCCTTTCTTGATTTATCATCGAATATCGCCATGCAACCATTCAAAATGATGGTTGGTGATATGGTCAACGATGATCAAAAGAGTTATGCCTATGGGATTCAAAGTTTCCTATTAAATACCGGGGCCGTTTTAGCCGCAATCTTTCCATTCTTATTAACTTTCTTCGGCGTTAATAATACTGCCGGTAAAGGGGTCATTCCGGATTCCGTCATTTGGTCTTTCTACATTGGAGCTGGCATTTTAATTCTTTCGACCATCTTTACAATCGCCCGGGTTCGTGAATACGATCCTGAAACTTATGCGTTGTATCATGGTATTGATGAAAATGCTAACCAAACCGGTGGAAACTGGTGGGAATTACTAAAGAAAGCACCCAAAATTTTCTGGAAAGTTACTTTAGTACAATTCTTCTGCTGGATGGCCTTCCAATACTTATGGACTTACTCAACTGGTGCGATTTCAATCAATGTTTGGCATACAGCCAATGCTAGTTCGGCTGGCTATCAAGCTGCCGGGAACTGGTACGGCATCTTGTCCGCCGTTCAATCCGTCGCTGCGGTTATTTGGTCATACGTTTTAGCTCACGTTTCTAATGGTCATCATAAACTTGGCTACGCTTTAAGCTTATTATTAGGCGCCGTTGGTTTCATTTCAATTTTCTTCATTACTAATCAATATGCCCTAATTGTTTCCTTTATCTTAGTCGGGATGGCTTGGGCTGCGATGAACACTTACCCATTAACCATGATCACCAATGCTTTGACTGGTGAACACATGGGGACTTACTTAGGACTCTTCAACGGTTCGATTTGCTTACCACAAATCGTGGCTTCCTTACTCAGTTTCGGATTATATCCATTATTGGGTAATTCACAAGCTAACATGTTCGTCTTTGCCGCAATTATGTTGGCACTTGGTGCAGTTTCCGTACATTTTATTAAAGAAGTCTACAAAATTTAAAGGAGCAGTATACAATGAAACGAATTTTTGATGTTCAACCTTGGCACGTTACAACGACCGATTTCAAGGCCGAAAATAAACGATTACAAGAATCAATGACTAGTTTAGGCAACGGTTACATGGGCATGCGGGGTTTCTTTGAAGAAGCCTACAGCGGTGACACGCTGGCTGGCATTTACTTAGGTGGCGTTTGGTATCCGGACAAGACCCGGGTCGGCTGGTGGAAGAACGGCTATCCCAAGTATTTCGGCAAAGTCGTCAACGCCGTTAATTTCATTAAATTAAACGTCCAATTAAACGGGGAAACGTTAGACTTAGCTAAAACGAGTTTCCACGATTTTAAGCTCGACTTAGATATGCAGCGGGCCTTGTTAACACGCTCATTTATCGTTGAACAGGACCAAACGAAAGTCCAAGTAACGTTTGAACGTTTCTTGAGTGTCGCGCAAAAAGAATTATCCGTTCAACGCGTTAGCTTTAAAAACCTCGGCACGCAACCACTCAACATCACCGTTGACAGTAGCATTGACGCCGACGTTGAAAACGAAGACGCTAACTACGACGAACGCTTCTGGGAAGTTCGGCATATCGACGAAAGCAGCTTAGTGGCCGAAACGAAAGCCAATGACTTTGGCACACCCCGCTTCACGACTGGGATGCAAGCTGGTTACGTCATGGACGGCTTCGCTCAAACAACCGCCCAAACAACGGGCACGGCCACTACCACGACCTTTACTAGCAAAGTTGCCCCAGATACCACTGCGCAATTAGAAAAGCGGGTCATCGTTGTTACTTCGCGTGATTATGAAGATATCACGCGTTTAACGGCTGCCATGCAAAAATTAAGCGCAACCGTTGCCACGGCCAGCTTTGACGACTTGTTCAACGCACACACCGCAATTTGGGCGGAACGTTGGGAACAATCAGACGTCAAAATCGAAGGCGACACGGCCGCACAACAAGGGATGCGGTTCAACTTATTCGGTCTCTTCAGCACTTACTATGGTGACGATGCCCGTTTGAACATCGGACCAAAAGGCTTTACCGGTGAAAAGTACGGTGGTGCCACTTACTGGGATACCGAAGCCTTCGCCGTACCCGTTTACTTAGGGATTACGAAGCCAGAAGTTACCCGTAACTTACTCTTATATCGTTACAAGCAACTTGACGGCGCGTATGTCAACGCCCAAGAACAAGGCTTGCAAGGCGCCCTCTTCCCAATGGTGACCTTCAACGGAATTGAATGCCATAACGAATGGGAAATCACTTTCGAAGAAATTCACCGGAACGGTGACATTGCCTTTGCAATTTACAACTACACCCGCTACACCGGTGACAAGTCGTACGTCTTAAACGAAGGTAGCAAAGTCTTGACCGAAATTTCACGTTTCTGGGCCGATCGGGTGCACTTCAGCAAACGCAATCAACAATATATGATTCATGGCGTAACTGGCCCTGATGAATACGAAAACAACGTGGATAACAACTTTAACACCAACTACTTAGCGCAATGGACGTTGAAATACACGCTCGAAATTTTGAGCGAAATCTCCGCTGACCAAGCGGCTAAGTTAAACGTCACCGATGCCGAAAAAGCCCACTGGCAAGATATCGTTGACCGGATGTACTTACCATATGACAAAGATTTAGATATCTTTGTCCAACATGATGGTTATTTGGACAAAGACTTGGAACCGGTTAGTGCCATTCCGGCCGACCAACTCCCCATCAACCAACATTGGTCATGGGACAAGATTCTCCGGTCACCATATATCAAGCAAGGGGACGTCTTACAAGTTATGTATGACTTTATTGACGACTTCACCCCGGCGCAAAAGAAACATAACTTCGACTTCTATGAACCAATGACGGTCCACGAATCCAGCTTATCCGCTGCAATTCATTCCGTCATGGCGGCCGACTTGAAGTACGAAGACAAAGCGGTTGAATTTTATAACCGGACGGCTCGTTTAGACTTGGATAACTACAACAACGATACCGCCGATGGCTTACACATCACGTCGATGACTGGTGGTTGGATTGCGATGGTACAAGGGTTTGCTGGGATGCGCGTTCATGACGATGTCTTGAGCTACAAACCATTCTTGCCTAAGCAATGGACTAAGTACTCCTTCCGGCAAGTCTTCCGGGGCCGCATTATTGAAGTCACCGTTGATGGTACCGGCGCTCACTTTGCCTTAATTAAAGGGGAACCTTTAACCATCAAAGTTAACGATCAAGCACAAACATTAAACTAATTTAGAGCGAACCCCATCCGAATGACGGTGGGGTTTTCGCAGATAGGAAGATTTTCATGACAAAATTTGCTGCAATTAAAGGCTTTGTATTTGATTTAGACGGCGTCATCGCCGATACTTCGGTCTACCACGCCCAAGCTTGGCACCAACTCGCCACCGAACTAGGCGTCGCTTGGAACGACGAACTCGCCGACGACTTAAAAGGTGTCAGCCGGATGGATTCTTTGGAACTCATTTTAAAAGCTGGTGGCAAGACCGATGCTTACACCCAAGCTGAAAAAGAAGCTTATGCCACTAAAAAGAATGACAATTATTTAGCCTTACTCAAAAACATGGATGCCAGCGCCATTTTACCGGGTATCGCGGACTTCTTAGCCGACTTAAAAAAGCACGACTATCAATTATCGTTAGCCTCCGCTTCGAAGAACTCGCCATTAGTCTTAGAACAACTTGGCTTAGCGGATTACTTCAGTGCCCGTGTTGACCCCGCCACTTTAAAACACGGCAAGCCCGACCCAGAAATCTTCGCCCGCGGTGCCGCTATCTTGAACTTACGCCCAGACGAATGTATCGGGGTTGAAGATGCCAAAGCCGGCGTACAATCCATTAACGCCGCGGGTGAAACTTCAATTGGTATCGGTGACTTGCAAACCTTAGCTGCCGCCGACATCAACTTCACCTCAACTAAAGATTTAACGTTAGCTAATATCGAACAAGCCTTAGCATAAGGAGGCGGGTATGACGATTACGCAAGCAGAATTTGGCAACTATCAAGGGAGTCCCGTTTATCAATATACGATTGAAAACGCGCACCACAGCCAATTAAAAGTTTTAAGTTATGCGGCGACGTGGCAGGACTTCATCGTGCAAGATGACCAGGGCGAACATTCGCTAGTCACCCACTTCGACGACCTCGATGATTACGTGCGCACGCCTTATCAAGTCGGTAAAACCGTGGGCCGCGTGGCAGGTCGCATTGGCCAAGCACGGTTTAACTTAGGGGGTCAAACCGTTCAACTGACACCTAATGAAGGAGCCAACTTAATTCACGGTGGCGACCGCGGCTTGCAGACTCGTAACTTTGACGGTCAATTCGACCCAGATGGCGACACCGTCAACTTAACCACGACTTTACGCAGCAGCGAAGATGGTTTTCCCGGTGATTTGACCGTGACCGTCAGTTACACGCTGACTGCAGACGATGTGGTCCAAGTCACCTATCGCGGCCAAGCCACGGCCACGACTTTATTCAATCCGACTTGCCACGTTTACTTCAATGTGGCGGACGGCTTGCCAATCAATCAACAAATTCTAACGATTAACGCACGCAAGTTAGTTACCGTCGACGACCACAAAGTTCCCACGGGCATTTTCCAAGTCACCACGCCGCAAAGTGGTTATGATTTCCAACAGCCACAAACGATTCAAGCGGGATTGCGCCAACTGGCAAAGGCCACGGGCAAAACAGAATTCGACGATTGTTACAAGTTAGATGAATTAACCGAACCGGTCGCCCAATTACAAGGGCCACACCATGCACTGCAATTATGCACGGACCGCAACGGCTTAATCATCTTCACTGCCAATCCGAAAGGCGCCCCCCAGTCAGCGGGTATTCCGAGCTATCAAGCCTTAGCGATGGAGCTGCAAGTCGTCAGCGACGCAATCAACCATCCCGGCTTCGGCGATATCGTCTTACCAGCCGGCGAAACGCGGTCTTATACGAATCAGTATCGGTACTTGGCGGTTCAGAACTAAGTTGCCGCTTCCGGTTGGTCATAATTCCATCCGCCATGGGGGCCAGGCCAAGCCTGTGGAGCGGTCTTGACCTTCGCTTTCAAGCCTAAAGTACCAGTCTTGAAAGGCGCCCGTGGTGTAAGCGCGAAAAAATCGTCGCGCTAACGCCACCCACATGGCGGATTCCATTATGACCAACCTCCAGCTAGCTTGATTTACAACTTTATATGCTGTCTAAAAGAACGTCGACACCTTTATTCGGGTCGGCGTTTTTTATGTACCTACGTTAACTGAGTGACAATTACATATCGGGCACTTATGACAAACGCCACTTGCAGTATACTAACAACAAAGTCACAATAGTATTTAGGCATTGGTTCGTAATAATTATAAATCGAGGGAATCTGATGACATTTGGTAGATTGTAAAATTAATCCGAACGCTGTTCGGACAAAAAAGATCAGCTTC
>NZ_AYGX02000136.1 GCF_000498955.2 Lactiplantibacillus fabifermentans DSM 21115
GGAAGCTGATCTTTTTTGTCCGAACAGCGTTCGGATTAATTTTACAATCTACCAAACCTATTCACTTTCCCCGTATAATATAGGCGAAATAACTAATTTAATCACCAGAATTAGGCTAAATGTCACAGCATAAACTTAGACGTTTATTATTATTCTTAAACGTGGTTATTTGTTTTCTTATTTACAATTGTTTGTAAGCGCAATTATAAATTGCAAAATTTGAAGAGTAGTGGGGAGAGTTTTATGGCTGAAAAAGATAATAAAATCACACTAACCGCGTTAGTGATGATGATCTTTACCACCGTCTTCGGCTTTGCCAATGGGACCGTCGCCTTTTTCTTAATGGGGTATTCATCAATTCTGTTTTACCTCGTGGCCGCGGTACTGTTCTTTATTCCGTTTGCGTTAATGATGGCGGAATACGGGGCGGCAATCAAGTCGGATCAAAGTGGGATGTATAAGTGGCTGGAAGTTAGTGTTAATTCCAAGTTCGCGTTTATCGGGACCTTTATGTGGTTTGCGTCGTATATCATTTGGATGGTGTCGACGTCGGCGAAAGTTTGGATTCCATTTACGACGACATTCTTTGGGAGTGACCAAACGCAAAAGTTTGCCTTCTTAGGGTTGAATGCGACCCAAACGATTGGGTTACTGTCATGCTTGTGGATGATTATTGTCACCTGGGTCTCCATTAAAGGGGTCAAAGGGATTGTCCGGATTACGAGTCTTGGTGGCTTAGCCGTAACGAGTTTGAATGCGATTCTGTTAGTGATCTCCGGGGTTATTTTAGCCTTGAACCATGGTCACTTCGCGCAACCGTTGAATTCATGGTTAAGTTCACCAAACCCTAGTTATCAACATCCAATTGGGTTAATGAGTTTCGCTGTCTTTGCGATTTTTGCTTATGGTGGCTTGGAAGTGCTCGGTGGGATGGTTGATAAGACCAAGAATCCAGAAAAAACCTTCCCTCGTGGGATTATTATTTCAGCCATTATTATCACGTTAGGCTACGGCTTAGGAATCTTTTGCTGGGGAATTAGCACGAACTGGCAATCCGTTTTATCCAGTCCCACGACCAACATGGGGAACATCAGTTATGTCATGATGCGTAACTTGGGTTATGAACTCGGTAAAGCGCTTGGTTTAACGGCGGCGACGAGTAACGTGGTCGGATTATGGTTCGCCCGGTATACTGGTTTAGGGATGTTCTTGGCTTATAGTGGGGCGTTCTTCACCTTGACGTACTCGCCACTGAAGACCTTGATCTTAGGAACCCCCAAGGAACTCTGGCCCAAGAAGTTTACTAAACTTAACAAGCAACAAATGCCGAGCTACGCGATGATAATTCAATGTGCCTTAGTCATTGTGATTATTTTAATCGCCTCATTTGCGACATCGGATGCTTCGAACTTCTATAATATCTTAACGTTGATGTCCAACGTTTCAATGACGTTACCATACTTGTTCTTAGTCTATGCCTTTCCAAAGTTCAAACACAACGAAAGTATTGCCAAACCATTTGAAGTTTATACGTCACATAAATGGACGTTTATTATTAGTTGGATGGTCTTCATCGTCGTGTTAGGCGCCAACATCTTCACTTTGATTCAACCAATCTTAGTGGATGGCGATGTTAAAAATACCATCTGGATGTTAGCTGGACCAATTTTATTTGGGGCGCTAGGAGCCGTTTGGTATCAAGTGCGCGAGCGTAACTTACAAAAATAACTTTTTTAATTTACTTGACAAAAGTAAGTGCCAAAATCTATACTAAATCCATCTTATGAAATCGGGAGCGACGATCATGCAAAAACAATTCAACCAAATGCAAATGATGATGTGCTGTCCATGTTGTGAACCAAACAACATGGCTATTTGCGTTGAATTACAAGCGTCGCGACAACATCAAAATTAACGGCATTGAGCTCATAACGTTATTTTGAACGTCTGCTTGGAATCTGACGAGATTCTTGGCAGGCGTTTTTTTGTTACCGATGGTTAGGGTTAACACACATTGAATTGATAAGAGGGGCGAGCAACTTGAAAAAACGATCAGTATTCGCAGTTATCTTAAGTTTATTATTAGTAACCGTGTTGACTGCGTGTGGGAAGCAAAGCAGTCAAAGTTCAAGTAATGGCAAGTATGCCAGCAGTCAAGTTTTAAATCTATCGTATCCAAGTTCATTAGATTCAATCGATATTTCCAACATGTCCGGTTATGGCAGTACGGGGAATTTATTCGAAAGCTTATATCGATTAGGGAAAAATGGGTCAATCACGCCCGGTTTAGCTAGCAAGACGAAAGTATCCAAAGACGGCAAGACGTATACGTTCACGATTCGCAATGCCAAATGGAGTGACGGTTCCGCCATCACTGCGCAAGACTTTGTTTATTCATGGAAACGTACGGTGACCCCATCGACGAAGTCTCAATACGCCTACTTATTCTCAGGCGTTAAAAACGCCGACCAAATCGTTGCCGGTAAAAAGTCACCGAGCACGTTGGGCGTCAAAGCAGAAGGTAAGCATACGTTCATCGTCACGTTGGACAAACCCATTACGTACTTCAAGAAGTTAATGACCTATCCATTGTTTGGACCAATCAGTGAAAAGGCCGTTAAGAAGTGGGGCAGCAAGTATGCGACGAAAGCCCAATACATGTTATACAGTGGGCCATTTAAGTTAACGGGCTGGACCGGGACCAACAATAGCTGGTCATTTGTGAAGAACAATCAATATTGGGATAAGAAAGTCGTACACCTTCAAAAGATTAACTACTCGGTTAACGAAAGTACGACGACCACGTTGAACTTGTTCCAAGAAAACAAACTTGATTTAACCCAGTTAGCCAGTGAACAAGTTAAGAACGAAAAGAACAATAGTGACTACACCACGTATCCGTATTCCATCACAGCGTTCTTAATTTATAACTTCAATGACAGTAACGCGACAATCAAGAAGGCCATGAACAACCAAAAGATTCGCCAAGCAATTTCATTATCAATTAATCGGAGTTCCTTAGTTAAAAATGTTATCGGCGATGCCTCAACGGTTTCTAAGACGTTCGTGCCACAAAACTTAGCGTCTGATCCGAAGAGTGGCAAAGATTTCGCCAGCGAATCAACGGTTAAAAATTCAACGTCCTACAATCCAACCTTGGCGAAGAAGTTATGGAAACAAGGATTGAAAGAAATCGGCGTGAAGAAGTTAACGTTAACGATGCTGACCTCTAACGATGAACCAAATAAGGCCATTTCTCAATACTTCAAAGGGGCGCTTGAAAAGAATTTGAGCGGTTTGACGATTGATTTGTCGAATATTCCATCAAAAGTAGCCCAATCACGGGCCCAAAATGGTAACTTCGACCTCTACTTGAGTGGCTGGGGCGCGGACTTCAATGACCCCATCTCACATTTGCAAATCTTGACTAAGAGTAGCGGGTATAACTACGGGAAATACAATAGTAGTGAATATGACGCGTTAGTTAAAAAAGCTCAAAATCAAGATGCCAATAAGCCGGAAGCCCGTTGGCAAGATATGTTAAAAGCGGAACGCGTCTTAATGCAAGATCAAGGCGTCACGCCGTTATATCAAACGGTTTACTCGTACTTACAAAATCCCAAAGCCAAGGGAATCATCCATAATACGGCCGGGACCCAGTGGAATTACAAGTACGCTTATATCGCTAAATAGTTTTACAAATGTGATTGGCAGGTTGCCGTTGTGAGTCAGTGATAATTCCAGCCGCCGTGACGACCGGTTCGAGCCAAAGAGCGGTCTCGAACCTCACTTTGAAGCTTGGCCCAACCCGCCAATCTACAAAGATGTCGGTGCCGTAAGCTCGGCCAAAACCATGCCGAACTAACGGCACTTTCACGACGACTTCCATTATCGCTGACTCACAACTAAATTGACTTTTCTATAAAAATAGTGCGACCACAATTTTGTGGTCGCACTATTTGTTTCAGTCGCTATTTTATAAATTCCGAATATGTTTTTGTTGCCATAGTTACAATGGTAATACTAAGCAAATGAATGAGGTCATCGCATTGTTATTTAGCACTGACCTCATTTTTGCATGGTATTCAATTGATCAGGCTGACGCCTCAAAAGTCGAATGGCGATTGAATTAATAATGAAATAATACAAGTGCCTATGAAATCTATAATTTAAAAGAGTTTTAGCTAGTTGGTGTCCGAGATTAAATTGAAGCAGCATAGAAATTTAACTAGAAAATTGTTGTTTTGATTTAGCGAGAGCTGGCGGTGTCGGGGCGGGGGACACCGTGTCGATTTGCTTAGCTGATGTTTTTTGTCAGCTTAGCAAATGGGCCGTGTTAATAGACAAGCGGGTTGTGCTTGGCTGTTAACCGCCTGGGAGACCGCTTTTGGGCTCCAAGGTTTGCCCCACGGTGAAACCCGCCCAGACACTGCCAGCGGTAGCGGCAAACGACTACTACACAAAAAACTGAGCTAACATAAATGTTAACTCAGTTCAAAACGGCTTATTATTTCAAGCTATTGTTTTCCATGATATCATCGATCAAACCGTAATCTTTGGCTTCTTGCGCCGTTAAGTAGTTATCACGTTCGGTATCGTGGTTCAGTTTTTCAACTGATTGACCGGAATTGCTTGCTAAGATTTCGTTGATCTTTTTACGAGTCTTCAAAATTTCTTCAGCAACGATTTCGATTTCAGTTTGTTGACCTTGAGCACCACCAGAAGGTTGGTGAATCAAGATTTCGGAGTTAGGTAACGCAAAGCGTTTGCCCTTCGTCCCGGATGATGCCAAGACACTGGCCATGGAAGCAGCCATTCCCATTACGATGGTTTGGACATCAGATTTGATGAAGTTCATCGTATCGTAGATTGCCAAGCCGGCGGTAACGACCCCACCTGGTGAGTTGATATAAAGGTAGATGTCTTTATCTGAATCTTGGGCATCTAAGAAAAGCAATTGGGCAATGATGGCGTTAGCCATGTTGTCTTCAATCGGACCTGATAACATGATGATACGGTCCTTTAAAAGTCGTGAGTAAATGTCATAGGCACGTTCGCCACGTGATGACTGTTCGATAACTGTCGGAACTGGATACATAACTTGTTAGCCTCCTAAAGTTTCAAGATTAATTAGCTGCTTGCTAATATAAATGTAGTTTACCGCTAAGGTCAGTAAAGGTCAAAAGAAAAACCTCAAAAACAAAATTCCGTTTTAACAATGAACGTGGTATACTTAGGTTTCTATCATATACGGCTTGAGATTGGGAGATCCCAATCTCTTTTTCTTGCGCTAAAACTTATCTTAACAGTTAGTAACGTCATAGACTACATGCTTGAGGTTCCTAGCGAACTTCGTTACTATATTAAGATGTAAGCGGTATAGATATCAACTTTTTTATCTTGAATTTGGGTATAAAAAAAGCTGAGTTTTAACTCAGCTAACTGATGCGCCCGGAGGGAATCGAACCCCCATTTCAAGAACCGGAATCTTACGTGCGATCCATTACACTACGGGCGCCTAAACAACATATTATAGTTTAGCGGATAATGGATAAAAACACAAGGGGTATTATTTAAAAAATTGTTTGGGAGGAATTATTATGGCATTAGGACCAGGCTTTCGCCAACAACAACGGCAATCGCAAAAGTTAGCGATGACCCAACGATTACAACAATCTATTCAAATGTTGCAGTTCAATGTTGAGGAATTACGCGATTTCTTGAGCCAAAAAGCACTTGAAAATCCGTTGATTGATGTTGATACGAATTGGAATTCTAATCATGCCAGTTTGAGTGCCGTTAAAAACCGGTCGACCCAAGCCGACTTTATTGAACAAGTTTCAACAACTAACCGCCGATCATTGTTTGAATATTTATTAGATCAGATTCATTTAACGATGCGCGATACTCATTTACGGCAAATCGTCTTGTATTTAATCGAATACGTGGATGTGAGCGGTTATTTACGGGTGGATGAAGCACAAGCGATGCGAGAAACCAACGCCACTCCGATTGAGTTGTTAGATGCGATTACCTTATTGCAACAACTCGACCCACCCGGTGTTGGGGCCCGTAATTTGCAAGAAGCATTGATGCTGCAAACGGAGAATGATGAACAGGCGCCTAATCTAGCCTACATTATATTAGAAGAAAACTTCGAAGCGTTCGTCAACCGCCAGTGGGCTCCGCTCGCAAAACAGTATGACGTGACGTTAGCGGATATTTCATCAATTTATGATTATGTGCGGACGCTCAGTCCAACGCCGGGGGCCGCGGTTGGTCAAGAAACAACGGGTTACATTTTCCCAGACTTAGTCGTTAGTCAACAAGCGGGGCAGCTAGCCTTGAAGACGGCGTCGATGGCCCAACCGGTTGTGAAGTTCAAAGGGAATTACTTCCAACAGATGAATCAGCATGACGATCAAGAAGTGACGGAGTATTTGAAAGAAAAGAAATCTGAATATGAGTGGATTGCTAGTAGTTTGCAACAACGCGAAGCCACGATTTTTCGGGTCGGTACTGTTATTATCGACCGCCAAGCGGATTTCTTCTTAGAAAAGACGACCGAATTACAGCCGTTATTATTGCGCGATGTGGCTCAGCAATTACAAGTCCATGAGTCAACCATCAGTCGGAGCATTAATGGTAAATATATTCAGACTGATTTTGGCATGTTTGAACTCAAACGCTTTTTCACCAAAGCGGTCACCAAACGTCCCACCGATGGTCAATTAGTCTCAGCGGACAATGTACAACATCGAATTGTGGCGTTGATCGAAGCCGAAAATAAAGAAAAACCGCTTTCAGACCAAAAAATTGTTCAAATTCTTAAGGATGAGAATGTCGAACTTTCTCGGCGGACGGTGGCCAAATATCGCGAAAAGCTGAATATTCCATCGTCATCGAAGCGTAAACAGTATTTAAAAACCGAATAATCAAACCAGTAAAATATTTTACTAGTCGGGTCTTCGCTTGGCTAGGTTATGATTTGCAACCACTGCATGAACCTGCTATAATTCATGTTGTGGTTAAGAGAGGTATGCGACAGGAACTTCCTAAGGAATTGATTGTTGTGTGCTTTGTTTTTTGAAGTCTTTGGGTCGTTATTCGACATAGCTGGACTGAATCCGTCCCACTAGAGAGCAGGTTGAATGCCATGCATTCAGATATTCAATGGATTGAGGCAATTTCCCCAGATATGGTTGACATGCTGAGTCGTCGTTACTTAGTATTGCGAACCATTAATTGGATGGCCCCAGTTGGACGGCGGTTGTTAGCCCAAACCTTGGACGTCAGTGAACGAACCTTGCGAACCGAAACGGATACGTTACGGAAGCTTGATTTGATTATCGCTGATAAGTCCGGCATGAGCGTGACCCAGCAAGGTAAGGATGTCTTACTTGGCTTGAGTCAGTTCATGGATGAGCTAATGGGAATCCGCCAAAAGGAACGGCAATTGGCACAACGTTTTAACATTAAACGTTGTATCATCGTTTCCGGCGATTCCGACCGCCAGTTAAAAGTTATCGGGACCATGGGCGAAGAAGTAAACCAACTGTTACAGCAGCTGTTGCCAGAAGGTGAGAGTATTATTGCGGTAATGGGTGGTCACACCATGGAGCATGTGGCCAATCACTTAACTAACAAACTTGCTAGTAAACGTGATTTGTTGTTTGTTCCCGCACGCGGTGGGGTTGGTGAATCGGTTGCGATTCAAGCCAACACGATTGCGTCGCAAATGGCACAACAAACTGGCGGAAAATTCCGTTCGTTGTTTGTGCCCGAACAGGTCAGTGAGCGAACGTATGAACCACTCCTCAAGGAACCTAGTATCCAAGAGGTCTTAAAAATCATTCGTCGCGCTAATGTGGTGATCCACAGCATCGGTGATGCGGTGTCGATGGCCCATCGGCGTAACATGTCGGAGGATCAGATTAAAGTGTTACGTAGCCGTCAAGCGGTTGGCGAAGCCTTTGGTTATTTCTTCGATAAGGATGGTAAGGTGGTTTATCGGATTCCGCGCATCGGATTACAAATCGGTGAACTGGCCAATATGGAGACTATACTCGCAGTTGCGGGGGGTGCTTCTAAAGCAACCGCAATTGAGGCGTATATGAAGATCGCGCCAAAACGGACGTGTTTAATCACGGACGAGGGCGCCGCTAACTTGATTTTAAAAAAGTAATCTTCTATATAGAAGCTACTTTTTAAAATAAAAAATATTTTTATTTCCACAAGGAGGAAATTCTAGTATGTCTGTAAAAATTGGTATTAATGGTTTCGGACGTATCGGTCGTTTAGCATTCCGTCGTATCTTAGAACTTGGTGCAAAGTCAAGTGATATCGAAGTTGTTGCTATTAACGATTTAACTTCACCTGCATTGTTGGCTCATCTTTTGAAGTATGACTCAACTCATGGTACTTTGGATGCTGACGTTTCAGCAACTGACGATTCAATCGTCGTAAACGGTAAGACTTACCGTGTTTATGCTGAACCACAAGCACAAAATATTCCTTGGGTAAAGAACGACGGCGTTGACTTCGTTCTCGAATGTACTGGTTTCTACACATCAAAAGCTAAGTCACAAGCTCATTTGGACGCTGGTGCTAAGCGTGTCTTGATCTCAGCTCCTGCTGGCTCAGACTTAAAGACTATCGTTTACAACGTTAACGATGACATCTTAACTTCTGATGACCGTATCGTTTCAGCTGGTTCATGTACTACTAACTGCCTTGCACCATTAGCATTCTTTGAAAACCAAGAATTTGGTATCAAGGTTGGTACTATGACTACTATCCATGCTTACACTTCAACTCAAATGTTATTAGACGGCCCTGTACGTGGCGGTAACTTCCGTGCTGCACGTGCTGCCGGTGTAAACACTATTCCTCATTCAACTGGTGCTGCTAAAGCTCTTGGCTTAGTTATCCCAGAATTGAACGGTAAATTACAAGGCCATGCACAACGTGTTGGTGTTGTTGACGGTTCATTAACTGAATTAGTTGCTATCTTAGACAAGAAAGTTACTGCTGACGAAGTTAACGCAGCTATCAAGAAGCATACTGAAGGTAACGAATCATTCGGTTACAACGACGAAGAAATCGTTTCATCTGATGTTATCGGTACTACTTTCGGTTCAATCTTCGATCCTACTCAAACAGAAGTTACATCTGATGGTGACAACCAATTAGTTAAGACTGTTGCTTGGTACGATAACGAATATGGCTTCACTTGCCAAATGGTACGTACTTTATTGAAGTTCGCTACTCTCTAATATAAATTAGTTTGTTAGAACTTTAAAACCGCATATGGTTTTTAACGGCGGGGGGAGGCAAACTCCTCTTGCCGTTTTTTTTAATTCACGTTCACGAATTCCTAGGAGGATTTAACATTGGCTAAATTAATCGTTTCAGATTTAGATGTTAAAGATAAAAAAGTTTTAATTCGTGTCGACTTTAATGTTCCAATTAAAGACGGCAAAATTGGTGATGACAACCGGATCGTGGCTGCCTTACCAACGATCAAATACGTGATGGAACATGATGGTAAAGCCATCTTATTCTCACATTTAGGTCGGATTAAGAGTGAAGACGATAAGAAGGGCTTGAGCTTACGTCCAGTTGCTGAACGTCTCTCAAACTTATTAAACAAACCCGTTACTTTCGTACCAGTTACGGAAGGCGAACAACTTGAAACGGCTATCAACAACATGAACGACGGTGACGTCTTAGTTGTTGAAAACACTCGTTTCGAAGACGTTGTTGACGGCGAAGTTGTTAAACGCGAATCAGGTAACGATCCTGAATTAGGCAAGTACTGGGCTTCACTCGGTGACGTTTACGTCAACGATGCCTTTGGTACTGCTCACCGTAGCCATGCCTCAAACGTTGGTATTGCTTCAAACATGGACCAAGTTGCTGCTGGTTTCTTAATGGAAAAGGAAATCAAGTTCTTAGGGGATGCCGTTGACAATCCTAAGCACCCATTCGTTGCTATCTTAGGTGGCGCGAAGGTTTCTGACAAGATCGGTGTTATTGATCATTTAATCAGCAAAGCTGACAAGATCATCATCGGTGGTGGGATGACTTATACGTTCTATGCTGCTAAAGGCATGGGCATTGGTAACTCACTTGTTGAAAAAGACAAGATTGAATTAGCTAAGTCAATCATCGAAAAGGCTGGCGACAAGTTGGTCTTACCTAGCGACTCAGTTGTTGCTGAAAAATTTGACAACGATGTTCCTAACAAAGTTGTTGAAGGTTCAATTCCTGATGGCTACATGGCCTTAGATATCGGCCCTAAAGCTGTTCAAGAATTCAAAGATGTTTTGAAAGATGCTAAGACGGTTGTTTGGAACGGACCTATGGGTGTGTTCGAAATGAGTAACTACGCTAAGGGAACGCTTGAAATTGGCGAATTCTTAGGTACTTTAACTGACGCAACAACGATTGTTGGTGGTGGTGACTCAACTGCTGCTGTTAAGCAATTAGGCGTTGGCGACAAGTTAACTCATATCTCAACTGGTGGTGGCGCTTCACTTGAATACCTTGAAGGTAAGGAATTACCTGGTATCGCTGCTATCTCTGACAAATAATTCTGTTCTCCGAAAGGAAGGTCTATCGTGCGTAAACCTATTATTGCCGGTAACTGGAAAATGAACAAAACTGCTAGCGAAGCTTTAGCTTTCGTTAACGCGGTTAAGGATCAATTACCAGATCCAAACAAAGTAGAATCAGTTGTTGCTGCTCCCGCTCTTTTCTTACAAGAAATGATCGAAGCTGCTAAGGGTTCTGACTTAAAGATTGCTGCTGAAAATGCTTACTTTGAAGATGCTGGTGCCTTCACTGGTGAAACTTCACCAGCTGCATTAGCTGACTTAGGTGTTGACTATGTTGTTATTGGTCACTCAGAACGTCGCGGTTATTTCCACGAAACTGACGAAGACATTAACAAGAAAGCTCACGCTATCTTCAAGAACAACATGTTACCAATCATCTGCTGTGGCGAAACGTTAGAACAACGTGAAGCTGGCGAAGCAGAATCATGGGTTTCAGGCCAAATCAAGGCTGCTTTAAAGGGCTTATCTGCTGACCAAGTTAGTTCGTTGGTAATTGCTTACGAACCAATCTGGGCTATCGGTACTGGTAAGACTGCTACTAGTGACCAAGCTGAAGAAATCTGTGCCGTTGTTCGTAAGACGGTTGCTGATTTATACTCACAAGAAGTTGCTGACAAAGTTCGTATTCAATACGGTGGCAGTGTTAAGCCAGCTAACGTTGTTGAATTAATGAGCAAAGCCGACATCGATGGTGGCTTAGTCGGTGGTGCTTCAATGCAACCTGATTCATTCTTAGAATTAGTAAACTACCAAAACAACTAATTCATTATTGCAAGTTCAAACTCAACCCTCTACAATGGGGATTGAACCAATTACAAGCAAAATTAAGGAGAGAATATAATGTCTATTATTACAGATATTTATGCTCGCGAAGTCTTAGACTCACGTGGCAACCCAACTGTTGAAGTTGAATTATATACGGAAAGCGGCGCATTTGGTCGCGGTATCGTTCCTTCAGGTGCTTCAACTGGTGAACATGAAGCCGTTGAATTACGTGATGGTGACAAGAGCCGTTACATGGGCAAAGGCGTTACTAAAGCCGTTGACAACGTTAACAAGTTAATTGCCAAAGAAATCGTTGGCTACGATGTTACCGACCAACGTGCCATTGACCAAGCTATGATCAAGTTAGATGGTACTCCTAACAAAGCTAAGTTAGGCGCTAACGCTATCTTAGGTGTTTCTATCGCCGCTGCACGTGCTGCTGCTGACGAACTTGAAATGCCATTATACAACTACCTTGGCGGGTTCAATGCGCATGTCTTACCTACTCCAATGATGAACGTTATCAATGGTGGGGCACATGCCAACAACGACGTTGACTTCCAAGAATTCATGATCATGCCTGTTGGCGCATCATCAATCAAAGAAGCCGTTCGTATGGGTTCAGAAACTTTCCATAACTTGAAAGCTATCTTGAACGAACGCGGATTCTCAACTGCCGTTGGTGACGAAGGTGGTTTCGCTCCTGATTTGAAGAACAACGAAGAACCATTCGAAATCTTAGTTGAAGCTATCGAACGTGCCGGCTACAAACCTGGTAAGGATATCGCGATTGCCTTTGACTGTGCCGCTTCAGAATTCTACAATACTGAAACTGGCAAGTATGATTTGAAGGGTGAAGGCGAAAATGGTAAATCATTTACTGCCGAAGAATTCGTTGACTTACTTGACAGCATCGTTGACAAGTACCCAATCGTTTCTATCGAAGATCCTTTGGATGAAAACAACTGGGAAGACTGGCAAATGGCTACTGAAAAGCTTGGCAAGAAGGTTCAAATCGTTGGTGATGACTTGTTCGTTACTAACACTGACTACCTTGCTAAGGGGATCAAGATGGACGTTGCCAACGCTATCTTAATCAAGGTTAACCAAATTGGTACTTTAACTGAAACTGTTGAAGCTATCGAAATGGCTAAGCAAGCTGGCTACACTGCCATCGTTTCACACCGTTCTGGTGAAACTGAAGACACGACCATTGCTGACTTAGTTGTCGCAATGAACGCTGGCCAAATCAAGACTGGTTCAATGAGCCGTACTGAACGGATTGCTAAATACAATCAATTAATGCGGATCGAAGACCAACTTGAAAGCACTTCAGAATACAAGGGTCTCTCAGGTTTCTACAACTTGAGTGAAGACGCTCGTAACACGATTGCTAGCAAGTAATTAGGTTCAAGCATTTTCGGAAAAGTGTCACTCATTTGAGTGGCACTTTTTTAATACATACGTTTTGGATGGTAATGCCGCTGCTGGCGACTGGGGACGTGCGCCGTGGGGCAGACCTGCAGCCAAAGAGCGGTCTGCAGGGCACTTAGGGGCCTGACCATAGCCCATGTCAGGCCCCTAAGACGACCCCGATAACTGGCTGGGTAATTCACCAGCCAATTATCGCGACACGGCGCGCATCCTCAGTCGCCAGCAGCTAAATAGTGTCTACAGGTACACAACTGAGTAGGCAACTGGTGGGCGGAAGCTGTCTTTATTACTATGATTAGTATAAAAATGAAACGAACGGGGTGTATCATGCGGGAATTTGTTAGGGGATGTTGTTAGCATTACTGAGCTTTACTGTTTTATGGTTGGGTTTGAATGCGCCAGCTCAGGCGATGTCGAATGTCAAAACGATGCCGGCTAGTTTACGAGGGACTTGGTATGAGGGTATGTCTGGTCACGAGTATTCACAATACAAGTTACAAAAAAATTCAAGTGGCTTTAAGGATATCAATCGTAAAAATAAAGTGTCGAATAGTTACAAGGCCCAAGTCGTCAAAAAACTTAAAGGCTTTTCTGGGAAACCAAAGTATGCGGTTATTCAAAAGCAGAAAAATGGTTGGTACGGTATTAGTTACAATTTTGCCAATGGTATCTCACAAATGAAGCGGGGAACCTATAAATTGAAGGGCCGTAAATACACCGTCTTGTATCGGGTTGATTTGAGTGCCGTCGACCATCAGTATATTCAGAAGAAAATCCGGGTGAATGTGTTGTTCCATAAACGAATAAATGGGGTTCACACCACGTTGGTTAGTAGTAAAGGTATGTTCAAATAAATACATTCACCATTTAAAACAGCACAAAACCTATTAAGTGACCAGTATCAATTAGTTGGTTAGTCTAATAATTACCCTCCCAGCAGCCGGGTAACTAGTGTGAACGTGCAAAAATTTTCCTTAGTCGAGCGAACTTCTCGGCTTAGGAAAAGGACGTCTTTCAAGATTGGCGGGTTTGGCCGAGCTTGAAAGCGAGGCTAAAGACCGCACTTTGGCTTTAGCCGGTCCTTGCACGAGAAACACTAGTTGCCGGGCTGCGGCCATCATCTGAAAGTGAGGGATTCTCAAACAGAAACAGGTTAATTTCCGTCGTTAACCATATCTCGTGGTAAAATAATAGCACGAGTATTTAAAGGAGCTTTCTGTGCATGGATTATTTTCAAAATCAAATTAATGAATGGTCGGATTGGCAAGCGGTGCAAAATACACCCACGGCCTTTGAGCCATTGTTGCATCAAATTTACTTAAGTGAAAACGAACCGTTTAAGACCCCGGAAATCGTGACGGATGATTTTGCGGCGGTCTTTAATATTGGTCCCACGCAAATTGCCATTTTTCCACCGGCTAACGTGGCGCCGAATACCCGCGACCGTTATCAAACGGAACGCTTTAGTTTAACGCGGATGACGCGGCTACAATTGACCGCTCCACAACTGCTGCATGCCGGATTTATCTTTGATAGCTATCAATTTTACTACGTGATTTATCGTCCTTTAATGGGCACGCCGGTTGCTGAGTTTGTGGAAACGGCGGAACCGCTGGCTAAATCCACGTTAGGTCGTCAGATTGGCGCGGTTTTAGCCCAATTAGATGGTGAGGTCGCTAGCTTTAATCAAGTTGACGCCCGAGCATTGAGTGATCAGGCGAATTGGCAGCAACTTGGCGCCAACTTTGCCGCTGACCGCGACGCCTACTTAGCTGGACATCCCGCGACACCGAACTGTTTTGTTCACGGTGATTTGACTGGGGATAACTTGGTCGTGACGCCCGGTCAAGTGGGACTGCAACATTTTCAATTAGCGATGCAAGCACCCCGTCAAGCGGAATTGGTCCCGTTAGTATTACAAGCCTTTGCTTGGGATGCGGACTTATTACAAGGCTTCCGTGAAACGTATGGGGTCAGTGACTTGGCTTCCGAATTATTGATGGGGTTGTTGTGGCGAGCAGATGGCCCGGCCTACATTCAACACTTAATGGCTAATCAATATCCAGTGACCTTAGCCCAAGTGGCGGCGCGGTTACAGACGATTTTACCTGTCGAATAGGGGGATGACGGCTTGAAAAAAGATCGGGGCCCCAATCGATATCGCTTGGATTTGACGCGCTTCGGGGCGATTGGGCGCGGCGTATTAGTAGGCTTGATTGCTGGCGTCGTGGTCAGTGTCTTTCGTTTTTGTATTGAATATGGGTTGAAGCTGGTCCAGTGGGTCTATGGCCAAATTCTGGTGACCCCTTGGTTAGTGTTACCTTGGATTGTCGTGAGTGTGGTTGTGGCGGTTATTTTAGGTCTGATGGTCAAACACGAACCAGATATTAAAGGGTCGGGTATTCCCCAGGTTGAAGGGCAACTAGCTGGTGAACTGGATTATGCGTGGTGGCCCGTGCTATGGCGCAAGTTCGTTGGCGGTATCTTAGGCATCGGCTCGGGGCTATTTCTGGGTCGCGAAGGGCCTTCAATCCAACTAGGCGCGACGATTGGTCAAGGTGTTGCTGAAAAGCTCCATCGCAAAGGAGCCGACCGGCGTTCGCTGATTGCTGGGGGGGCCGCCGCGGGCTTGTCAGCGGCCTTTAATGCGCCGATTGCCAGTACGTTGTTTATTGTTGAAGAAGTCTATCATAACTTTTCACCGATTATTTGGACCACGGCCTTAGCTAGTGCGATTGCCAGCAATTTTATTTCATTGAATTTTTTTGGCTTAGTGCCAGTGCTCCATATTCCATACGGGCAAACGTTACCGTTGAGTCAGTATGGTAATTTGATTGGGCTCGGGGTTTTTCTCGGAGTCTTTGGCTATTTATATCAAAACGTGACGTTAACGATGCCTAGTTGGTATGCTAAATTACGGCTACCGAGTTGGCTAGATGGGTTGATTCCATTCCTATTAGTGATTCCGATTGGGTTGTTATGGCCACAATTACTCGGCGGTGGGAATGCGGTGATTTTAAATATTGCCGCTCACACGCCGGTACTTACGGCGTTGATTGGAATTTTTGTGTTGCGATTCGTCTTCTCAACCATTTCATATGGGTCCGGATTACCTGGTGGGATTTTCTTGCCCATCTTATCGTTAGGGGCTATTTTAGGTGGTATTTATGCAGAAACAATGGTCGCTTTAGGCTGGATGCCGCAACACTTTGTCACCAACTTTATTATTTTTGCGATGGCTGGCTACTTTGCTGGGATTGGGAAAGCACCGTTTACTGCTATTCTACTTATAACGGAAATGGTCGGGACGTTGCATCATTTGATGCCGCTGGCGGTTGTTTCGATGACGGCTTACTTAGTCGTTGACTTACTCGGTGGCGCGCCGATTTATGAAGCGTTGCTCGAAAAATTAACCCAACCGAAGCTGCCCGAACACAGTGGGATTCAAGACCGGTTGGAATTTCCAATTTTTGAAGGGTCCGTATTAGAAGGCCATCAAGTCCGGGACTTTAAGTGGCCGCAGGAATCCCTGCTGATTGCGATTCGCCGGGGTGAACGCCAAGTGATTCCGCACGGCGATACGTTAATGCGCGCCGGCGATACTTTGATTGTTTTAACGGACCGCAGTAATCGGGCGTGGGTCCATCACGCGATTGACCACTTAACGGCCGTCAATACTTGAGAACTTTGAAATCTAACTAATTGCCCGCCTGACTGGAAAAATCAGGTTAAATGTGTTAAATTGTTATAGACATAGCGGACTCTTTAGGAGGCACTTTTATTGTATAATTTACTGATGACGATAATATTGATCGTTTCCGTTTTAATTATTATTGCGGTGATGATGCAACCATCCAAGACAAATGATGCCATGTCTTCATTAACTGGTGGCGCTGATGATTTGTTTGCAAAACAAAAGCCCCGCGGGTTTGAAGCCTTCATGCAAAAAGTGACCGTCGTACTCGGAATTATTTTCTTTGTAGCGGCGCTGGCTTTAGCTTGGTATTCATCGAAGTAATTAATTGTCCTCCTGTGATTTCAGGAGGCTTTTTTTTAAGGCAGGTGTAAAACGTGTGGCAACGACCAACCCCATTCTTATTTGAACATAGCGATCAAGCAGTGATTTTGCTCCACGCTTATGCGGGGAGTGCTAACGATGTGCGGCTGTTAGGGCGCGCCTTGGAACGCGAAAACTATACGGTGTATGCGCCCCAGTTTAGCGGGCATGCGACGGGCGACCCGCGCGATATTGTGCGGCATGGTTCGCCCGCGGCTTGGTGGCAAGATACGCAGCAAGCAATATCATTTATGCGCCAAAAAGGCTATACTAAAATTAGTATCTTTGGGTTATCGCTTGGTGGCATTTTTGCGACGCATGCCTTGGAACAAGATTCGACCTTATTAGGTGGGGGCACGTTCAGCTCGCCAATCTTTCCAACGGCGAAAACCCGGGTGGCGCAAATGTTTAAAACGTTGGCGACGCGACAATTAACGGCGGCGGGTCAAGCCGATGCGGCGACCGCCGTTCAGGACCTAATCCCGGCCGCCAAAGCGCAGTTACAAGCAATTGATACGTTTACTGCCGAGCAAGTGCAAGCCCAGTTGTCACAAATTACCCAGCCATTTTTTATTGGTCAAGGTGGTCAAGATGAGTTGATTGATGCCCAAGTTGCGCAACGGTTACGCACGCAACTAGTCGCCCAAGGTGGCCAAGTGAGCTTTCACTGGTACGCGACGGCTGGTCATGTCATTACAGTGAATGGCGCGCATCATCAACTGGAAAACGATGTCTTAGAGTATTTAAAAACTATTTATTAAAAAAAACGAGGTAAATAATGTCAGAAGCTAACTTACAAGAACAAATCCTGACTTTTTTGCAAGCTCATCCCGACCGGAGCTACAGTGTGGAACGGTTATGCGATGAATTGCATTTCACAGGATCAACCGCGTTTACATTTTTAGTTAAAGAATTAGCTAATATGGAACGTAAAAAATTAGTCACAACGGATGATCATGATCATTTCAAAATCGTCCAAGATAGTAAAGTTGTCGAAGGCTCATTCCATGGCAACGACAAAGGGTTTGGGTTCGTGCGCTACGATGCCGAATTACCTGATATTTATATCAACCCGGATAACACCATGTTTGCTTTCACGGGCGATGATGTCCAAGTTGAAATCATCCGCCCAGCGCGTCCCGGTTCCGACCGCGGTCCGGAAGGTAAAATCACTAAAATTGTGCAACGCAATTATTCCCAAATCGTGGGTGCGTTTGTTCCAAGTACGGCCGTTGCTGGCTTTATTGGGAAAGTGGAAATCAAAGAAAAGAAGCTTTCTAAGTATGAACTCTTAGTGACCGACCAAGGGTTACACCCAACGGAAGGCGAAGTCATTATCGCTGAAGTTGCGGCTTATCCGGATGCTAAAAATCCAACCCGTATCGTCGGAATTGCCAAGCAAGTCATCGGGAGTGTCGATGATCCGGGGATGGATGTCTTACAAGTGGTCTATCAACACGATGTCCCATCGGTGTTCCCAGAAGAAGTGACTGAAGAAGCCAATCGGATTCCAGATTATGTAACGGATGAAGATAAAGCCGGTCGCGTGGACATTACCGACCAACCATTAGTCACGATTGACGGCGCCGAATCGAAAGACTTGGATGACGCGGTCGTTGCTTGGAAGATGGACAATGGGAACTACCATTTAGGGGTCCACATTGCCGATGTTAGTCATTACGTGACGGAAAACTCTGAATTAGACCGGGAAGCGTATAAGCGCGGGACTTCCGTTTATTTAACGGACCGGGTGATTCCAATGTTGCCACGCCGGTTATCAAACGGTATTTGTTCATTGAATCCGGATGTTGAACGGTTGGCTATGAGTTGTGAAATGGAAATCGACCCCACTGGTCAAATCGTCAACCATAAGATTTTCCAAAGTGTGATCAAGTCGCACGCGCGGATGACTTATGACGCCGTTAACCAAATCTTGGAAGCGCATGATCCTAAGACCCGAGACCAATATTCAGACTTAGTGGATATGTTCGACGTCATGGGTGACTTGCACCGGATTCTTTACAAGAACCGGCGTCACCGCGGGGCCATTGATTTTGATGACAACGAAGCTAAAATCATTGTGGACGAAACCGGTCACCCGATTGACATTCAATTGCGGGTCCGCGGTTTAGCCGAACGGATGATTGAAAGTTTCATGTTGGCAGCTAACGAAACGGTGGCTAAGCACTATAGCTTGCTCAAAGTCCCATTCATCTATCGGGTCCATGAAACGCCTGATAGTGACCGGATGCTCAGCTTCTTCGAATTTGTTACGAACTTTGGGGTTACCGTCACCGGTAGTTCTAAAGATGTCAAACCGAAGATGTTGCAAGATGTCTTGAAGAAAGTCGCTGGCAAGCCGGAAGAAGCCATGGTTTCGGTCATGATGTTACGGAGCATGAAGCAAGCGAAGTATGCTGACCAATCCTTAGGCCACTTTGGGTTAGCTGCGCCATACTATACGCACTTCACCTCACCAATTCGCCGTTATCCAGATATGATGGTGCACCGTTTGATTCGTCATTATGCGGAAAATGGAACTGGTGAAGATGCTCGGGCTAAGTATCGGGATAACTTACCAGTTATTGCGGAAACAACATCTGACAACGAACGTCGCGGGATTGATACCGAACGTGATGTTGATTCGATGAAGAAGGCTGAATATATGGCTGACCACGTTGGCGAACACTTTGATGCGGTCGTTGACTCAGTGATGAAGTTCGGGTTATTCGTTGAATTGGAAAATACCGTTGAAGGGTTAGTCCACATTAGCGTCATGGACGATGACTATTACGAATATGTTGAAAAACAACTCGCCTTAGTTGGTCGTAAGACGAAACGGACCTTCCGAATTGGGCAACCAGTTAAAGTTGAATTGATGCGGGTCGATAAAGACCAACGTGAAATTGACTTTAAGTTGTTGAATCCGGAAGAAGCGCCGAAGACGGACTTATTGCCAAAACGTGAACATAGTGACAACTATCGTGGCAATAACCGTCGTGGTGGCAATGGTAACTATAAGCGTAATGGTAATAACAATCGCAATGGTAACGGCAATGGTGGTAATCGTAACGGCGGCAACCGTAATGGTGGCAATCGTAACAACAATAACAATCACCGCAATGGCAACAGTAATAACCGTAACCATCGCAATAATAATAGTAATAATGGCCAACGGCGGTCGAACAACGACAACCGCCACTAGGCTAAGTAAGGGGATGTGCGGCTGATGGCCAAACAACACGGTAAACATCCGGATACCGCCCTCGCTCAAAATCGGAAAGCTCGGCATGATTACGCGGTTGAAGATACCTACGAAGCTGGGATTGCTTTAACTGGGACGGAAATCAAGTCCGTTCGTGATCGGCGAGTAAACTTAAAAGACGGCTATGTGCAAATTCGTAACGGCGAAGCCTGGATGATGAATGTGCACATTAGCCCGTTTGCTGAGGGCAATCGGTTTAATGTCGACCCACTGCGTAACCGCAAATTACTGCTCCATAAAAAGGAAATCAGTAAGCTGGGGGAAGCCACGCAGACTAAAGGGGTCACGATTATTCCTTTGAAGATGTACCTTAAACATGGTTTTGCTAAGGTCTTGATTGGGGTCGCTCATGGGAAACGTGAATACGACAAACGCCAAGATATCAAAAAACGTGAACAACAACGCCAAATTGATCGCGTCATGAAGCATTATTGATGTGCTAGTATGGCGGTCAATTAAAAAAAGTCGTCTGATGGTAGATTGCAAATTTAATCCGAATTTTTGGACAAATTGTTCAGCATAACCT
>NZ_AYGX02000012.1 GCF_000498955.2 Lactiplantibacillus fabifermentans DSM 21115
TAATTATACTAAATCAGAGTCTCTATTTAACCTGTACACTTTTTATTCTAGGCCCAGAGATAGTGCTCATGAAACAAGCAATTTTTGTAATCTTAGACGAATATGCTGATTGGGAAGGTGGTTATCTTTCAAGTATATTAAATTGAGACCCAAATTGGGAAGTTAAAACTGCTTCCATTAAGCAAGAGGTAGTTTTAACTGGTGGTTTTAAAACCACCGTAGACTATCAGTTGGAACAAATACCAGCTGATTGTGAGCTGCTAATATTGATTGGTGGAAATTCATGGCAGATTAAAAATAGTGTACTGAAACAGCTATTGCAAGATCGGCTAAAGAATAACAAGTTCGTGGGTGCAATCTGCGGTGCCGTGGACTATCTCGCTAAAAATGGATTACTTACTAACTTTAAACATACTGGTAACGCACAATATCTGTGGAAAGACTTTGACCAGTATCAAAACAAATCAGATTTTCTTGAAGAACAAACAGTACGCGATCATAATTTAGTTACTGCTAATGGTACTGCGCCGCTAGAATTTACAAAGCAGGTTTTGAAAATGATTAAGTTCAAAAATAGTGAGCAAATAGACAAGGATATTTATTTATACGAATTTGGATTTTATCAATATTGCCAAAAATATGGTAATCCATACGCTTAATTAAGCGTATTTCATTATGTTTATTGGAGGGTTAATCTTGGATATTAAATCTTTAAGTAATTTTTTGGAAGAACTAACAGAGTTACAGAACTCTATAGAAGCTAACATAACAATTGATGGAAGAGGCTTGATACAACGCTCTTTCTATAGAGGATAATCAAGTGACTTCGAAAGTAGTAATAACGTTGCTAGCATCTTTAGGCAAAAAAAAAGGTTCGGATATACTCGCGAATATTCATTCACTAATGAGTACATGCGAAGGTACGCAAATGATTTTAACAATTTAGAAAATAATTTTTCTCGCCTGTCTTATATGCAACATTTTGGTTTGCCAACTAGGTTATTAGATGTAACGACTAATGCTCTTGTGGCTCTTTATTTTGCCTGTCAATCTCATATTGATTCTAAAGGAAATGAAGCAGATGGGATAGTTACCATGTTCATTTCTAACAGAACGCAAAATAGTGATGACTACACGTACTACAGTAGTCGTAGTGATACGGTAGAAATCTTGTCAACACTAGCGTTAATGGACGAAGCCAAAAAGAAAACCATTTATGACAGTATATCTTCTTATAATAAAAAAATTGACGCTTTGTTGAAAGAAGATAAAAATCATTTATACCATAGTTGGTACATGGATCTGGTCAAGCAGTTCCCAGAGGGCTATTATGAGCAACTTTCTGGAGAAAGCAAAAAAACATATGACTCACTAAATGATATCTATAATGACATAAATCAGTCTTATGAAGTGCAGTGCCTGTATCATGATATTAAAAGAGATACTGGTTATTTCGCTGATCTGATCAACTTTAGAACTTTACTTCATCCATTTTTCGTCGAACCTTCGCTAAATAATGAACGCTTACAAGCTCAAAGTGGCTTTTTCCTTTTTGAACCTTATGATGGTACATCATGTAGCTTGGAAAGTATTCATAATGATATTGATAACAAAGTGTCTCTGTACAATAGAGACAGTAAGCCAATTAAATTAGTAATTCCTAGTGGGAACAAGCAACAAATTTTAAAAGAATTGGATCAATCATTTGAAATAAACCAGGCTACTTTATTTCCAGACAAAGAAAATGTGGCTAGCTATATAAAAAATAATTTTTAATAAAGAATGTTTAATGGCCATTAGGGCATACTCTATTGGCCGTTTTTGTTTCTGTGCTATACTAAGAATTACAAATGTTCATTAGAACTGTCCAAAAGGAGAGCTGGAAATGGCTAAAATCGGTTATGCGCGCGTGAGTTCCAAGGAGCAACATTTAGATCGACAGTTGGCGGCTTTAAAAGGTGTTGATAAATTGTTTACGGATAAATTAAGTGGGGCTAACACGAATCGGCCAGAACTGCAAAAAATGCTGGCCTATATTCGTGAGGGTGATATTGTCCTGGTCACTGAATTAGATCGCTTAGGCAGAAACAACCAGGATTTAACTAAGATCATGAACACCATTCAGAATAAAGGGGCCACCCTAGATGTGTTAAATTTGCCGTCCATGACAGGAATCGCTGACCCGAATTTACGTCAACTCATGACAAACCTCGTTATTGAACTGTATAAATACCAGGCTGAAAGCGAGCGTCAGCGGATCATCGAACGTCAGCAACAGGGGATTGCCCTAGCCAAACAGCAGGGCAAATATCATGGCCGCAAACCCCAATACACCCAAGACGATCCCCGCTTGCAACATGCTTTTAAACTTTATCAGGCAGGCATGAGTGATGTAGATGTGGCCCGTAATACCGGGATCAAGCGGACAACTTTTATTAGGTACCGTGCTAAATATAAAATTAAAAGAAATTAGGTATGCCTTGCGTGACGATAATAACATGGATAGAGTAGACTGTTATAAGATACTTAAAATGATTATTGAAAACTTTTTATAGGAGACTATTCAATGAATTTATCAGAAGTAATATTTAAGGGGTATGTTCCCATTGTTTTATCGTGGCTATTTCCTATCTTAACGCTATTTTTTGCTGCATTTTTTGAACCGGATATTCAAATAGGTGTCTTACTTTTATTGCTATTGGCTATTGTAGTGGGCATGTTAATACCTGGGGTTGTTATCAGTTGGCTAATCATTGTATTAACCACTGTTGGAGCGGGTATTCTTTTGTTTGGCTATCTGGTTATTCCAGTTAATGACAAGGTCATCTTATTGTTAGCATTCCCAATTGAAGGGACGTTAGTTAATTTAGTCAGCGATTGGCTACTGAAGTGGCGATCATTAGGTCCTAATATAACTTCAATACATCGATATAGAGAGCACTATAACTTGGACACAAAATTATTGACCGGCCATAATGCTGAGAAGGTATATTCCAAAGAAATTACAGCTATTAAAAGCTATCCGTCATATAACCTGTTTATGAATATTACTGAAATTCATTGGCAAAATTGGCAACAGTATCGACAATTTCATTCTGATAATCAGCGAGAAATTTTACACAATATTTCCAGAGAAATAAAGCATACGCGATTACCATCAGAACTTATCTATTACTTAGGTGATGCAAGATTTTTAATTATTTCATATCGAGTTGACGAAAAAACGCAAAAAACAATTAATGATGCAACACAAAAAAATCTCCAACAAGCTTTTAAAGCGCCAGCTATTCAGTTTAAATGGGCTATGCAACAAATTAATTACGATAACTACGATCGTTTCACTTACTTTGCAGATATTTATAAACATCTTGATCGTGTGATGGAAACTGATATTATTACTGAATATTCAAGGGAGGAAAACTAGTTGGTCTCATTTTTCTTTGATTTAACTATATTTATTACGGGAATTTTTACAATTAGTTTTTTGGTAATCTTTATTTGTGCATGGACAATTTATTACCGAGTTGAGACAACCTTTTCAGTTGCTAACAAAAAGGAGATAAACAAGTGATTAGTGAGATTTTGACAGTCCTAACATTAATATCTATTTGGATATCGCTACTCATGGGACTTCTAACATTAAGTGGGGCAGTATCCTTCTGGCTACCAAAGAGTCGTCAAAAGATAACTGTGAATACATTACCGCATTATCCAGTAATTACCTTGGTGGTACCGGCACACAACGAAGAGCTTGTCATTGAACAAACAATTAGAGCTATTTTGGATTTAAATTATCCCCATGACAAACTCGAAATACTCTTATATGCAGATAACTGTACAGATGAAACGGCAAAGAGGATGCGCAAAACGATTTTAGAGAGAAGTGTACAAGATCAAAAGATAAGGGTTATTGAGCGTAGTGGGAGTGGTGGTAAAGCAGGTGTGCTTAATGATGCTTTAAAGATTGCAGTTGGTAAGTATATTGGCGTCTATGATGCTGATGCGGTGCCAGAAAAAAATGCACTGTATTTTTTAGTTAAAAAGATATTAGAAAATCCTGATCGTTATAAAGCCTCCTTTGGCCGTAACAAAACCCGGAATGCACAACATAATTTTTTAACCAAATGTATTAATCAAGAAATCGTTGTGACCCAAAGAATACAGCATGTGGGTATTTGGCAGCTGTTTAAGATTGGAAGAATTCCAGGAACCAATTTTATCATCGAAACTGACTATGTTAAACAAATTGGCGGCTGGACAAACGGGGCTTTGACGGAGGACACGGACATTTCCTTTAAGATAATGCAAGAGGGAATGTTGATCGCACTGGCTTATAGTTCTGAAGCATTCCAACAGGAACCTGAGCGCATTAAAGACTATTATTTCCAACGGTTACGTTGGGCTAAAGGCAACTACCAAGTTGTTATGGCTAATTTCAAACATTTATTTGACAAAAGTAACTGGCGTGTGAAATTAGAAGTCTTTTATTACTCTTGTACCTTTTTTTGGTTTAATGCAGCAATTGTTCTATCTGATGTTTTTTTGATTTCTAATTTAGTGGCGCTGTTAATTCAACTATGGCGACCAGAGACTGCGATTCCTTTTGCCTTTTACAGTAGTAACATTATGATAACCCAGTTGTTGTTATTTAACTGGTTATTAATGATATTATTATACGTATTACAGATTAATACCGCTATGGCAACACAATATGGGCAGGCAACAACTGAACAAATTTGGTTAAGCTTAATTTCTTATTTTACTTATTCACAATTGTTTATTGTGATTTCTATACACGCCATTATCTCGGTATTATTGGACTCGGTATTTCATAGAGATGGCAGTAAATGGATTAAAACTAAGCGTTTTATGGATTAGGAGGACTATTGTGAAATTTACATGGCGATTGTGGGGCTTAGTTTTAATTGTAGTGACGGTATATATCGGCATTATCGGGTATATTCGATTGGATAGTAGCCAACGACTCAGAAAAGAATTTTATAAAACATGGAAAAATAATTACGTAGTTGCTGTTAATCAAAAACAATCATTGATTAATACATCAGATGCTGATCACAAGGTTAGTACGTTATCTGAGGCACAAGGTTACGGTATGCTAATTAGTGTCCAAGCATCTAAGTTAGGCTTAGGAGGAAAACATACGTTTAATAAACTGTATCAATATTATATGCACCATCGTATTAAGAGCACTCAGTTAATGTCCTGGAGGCAAACCCGAAATAATTATGGAAAATGGTCTAATGAACAGACTAGTGCTACTGATGGCGATCTCATGATTGCCCAATCGCTATTTCTAGCATCTAAAAAGTGGCCACAAAAAAAGTACTATGCTAACCAACTGCGGCTTCTTTTAAATGATATTTTAAAGTATGAAACAAACCAACATACTCAGGTGCTAACAGTTGGTAACTGGGCAACTCCCACATCTAATTCGGCTAATTTAATGCGCAGTTCGGATGTCATGCCCACGGCATTTGAGCAATTTTATAAATTTTCACATAATCGGCAATGGTTAGTTATTAAAACTGCAATGCTTAACCGACTGTTTCAATTAAGTGAAAAGCACAAATCAGGATTGGTTCCTGATTTTGCATGGGTAACTCAACATAGTACCAGCCCTGCAAAGAGTACGCGTATCCCTGATAAATATGCCAACGATTACTACTATAATGCCTGTAGAGTCCCTATGCTGTTAGCCACAAGCCATGACCCATTAGCACAAAAGACAGTGAAGTCAATGTTGCACTTTTTTGCCAATCATACTACTGTCACAGCAGGATATACTATGAGGGGCAAACCACTTAATGACTATCAGTCCGCAAGTTTTAGTGCACCTTTGCTAATGGCGACCAGTTGGCATCGCAATCAAGGGTACGATTCATTATTTTTTCATGAACAGTGGATTTTTGCTAAAGCAATGACTAAGCACGATTATTATAATGCTACCCTGACCATGTATGCGCTTATGTTTTCGAGCATTTGATTTTTTATCTAACAATTATATAATCGAGTTGTCTGTATTCACATTACTATTGTCTTTTATACGAATTCAAACTGAATATTAGTTAGTTGGTAGATTGCAAATTTAATCCGAATTTTTTGACAAATTGGTAGATTGTAAAATTAATCCGAACGCTGTTCGGACAAAAAAGATCAGCTT
>NZ_AYGX02000137.1:0-2975 GCF_000498955.2 Lactiplantibacillus fabifermentans DSM 21115
GAAGCTGATCTTTTTTGTCCGAACAGCGTTCGGATTAATTTTACAATCTACCATGATAGGAACCATTCAAGCAATGGAGGTCTTCATCATGAAAACTACTAGTCGTATTATGAATCAACCACAAGATTATACCAATTTACACATTGACCCACACACCATCGCCAATTGGGAAGATGGGCGCCGCGATACCGACCAACCCGGCCATGGTGAAATCTGGTACTTTGATTGCTCATTTGATGACCAATCAACCTTAGTCCTAGGTTTCCGTCCAAAATCAGTCGCCCAAGTTAACCAAGCTGGTGATAATCCGAATGTCGCCATTAACTATACGGCGGCCGATGGTACCAAAGTCGACGATTACCGTGCTTACACCCCCGCTCAAGCCACGATGGCTACCGATCACTGCGAACTCAACTTTGGCCCCTCGCAACTGACGGGTGACAATTGGCAAACTTACGACGTCCACATTGAACCCGAAGCCGACCAACTCGTCGAAATGGAAGGCAAACGCACGACGAAACATCAAACTGCCGCTGATTTACGGTTCGTGGCCCAAACGCAACCCTTCCGGCCAGGGTCTGGTTATATTACTTTTGGTGACTACTATTACAACTTTATTTGTATTACGAAACTAACCGTGACTGGAACACTCACGATTAACGGCGTCACCAAAGCAGTGCACGGAGCGGCCTACTACAACCACCAATGGTTCAACATTTCCCCGATGACCGCCTTTCATCACTGGCTATGGGGGCGTCAAAATATCGGTCAATATAGCGTCTTAATTTATGACATGGTCGCCGCCGAAAAGTTCGGTCTAGCGCAAATCCCATTATTCACGATTGACGACGCCCAAGGTCACCGCCTATTCGAAAACACGGATGCTGCTCATACTGAAGTCGAAGTATTAGACAGTTACGTCCAAGCGTCCACGGGCAAACGCTATCCGAAAAAGATTCGTTATACTTTTACTGGCGACACGACGACAGTCAAGTACACGATTTCGGACCCTCAAGAAATCAACGTTATCGACTTATTTAGTCAACAACCGGCCGCAGTCCAAGCGCAAATGACCGCCCAACATTTACAACCAACCTACACGCGCTATTTAGCCACTAGCGAACTGGAACTGACGCAAAATGGTCAAACAACGACCGTGACTGGTCCAATCCTTTATGAATTTAATTATGCTGGCGTTGAGAACGACCAAGCTCATTTATTTTAATTGTTGAAACATACGAAGACCGACTAAAAACAGGCGCCTGATGAAGTTGAAATTTCATCAGACGCCCCTTTTTACTATTTTCATCGCCAAAGCAGATGACAAAACAGTGGTCGACCACTAAAGTGATAACTCTAGCACTGCATTAAACACTTCCTGCGATAATTTCACATCGCTAACGGCGGCCTGCCGCTTGTTAATACTCTGGCGCCGCAACAAGGCTTGCTTTTTCGAAACGCTGCGTTTTTCACCATTAACGGCCGCATTCTTGCGTAATGGTGGCACGTCAACGCGTGCCACCGCTTTTCCTTCAACAATGGCTTGCGCCGGCATCGGATAAAGTTTCCGTGGAATCGTGTGCTTCAATTTTTTTACTAATTGCTGGGTCATCGCTGGCGCGTCCTCGCGATGCACAATAAACGACAAGGCATCCACTTTAGCGTAATTGACATTCACTTCCACTTTGACCACATCCGCTAACTCATACCCGGAAAACTCGGTCTCGAGCGTCGCATACCCATGCGAAATTGACTTCAAGGCGTTGAAGAAATCATAAGCAATCTCCGAAATCGGGATTTGATAATGTAACTCAATCAAGTCACCTTGATTTTGCATGTCGACTAATTCACCCTTATGGCTATCCGCCAGTTGCATGACATCACCCAACACCGCGTTATCCGTCGTAATGGTGGCCGTCGTCATCGGTTCTTCGACAAAATCAATAGTTGCAAAGTCTGGAAACTTGATGGGATTATTCACGAGTTGTTCCGACCCATCTTTGAGATGGACCCGATACGTCACGTTGGGCGCCGTCGTTAAAACGTCCAAGTGATATTCCGCTTGTAAGCGTTCACGAATAATTTGCAAATGAAAGATGCCTAAAAAGCCACAGCGAAAACCCGGTCCCAATGCTTCCGAAACTTCCGCAGCGTATTGAAACGAGGAATCATTCAAGGCGAGCTTTTCAATTGCCAGTTTCAAATCAGTATACCGGTCATCTTTCGGGTAAAAGCCGGCAAAGACCATCGGCTGCGCGGGGGCATATCCCGGGAGAGCGGTCGCCGTTGGTTGGTCGCGATTCGTCAACGTATCGCCGACCCGCAATAACTGTGGATCTTTTAACCCGGTCACGACATAGCCGACTTCACCGACGTTTAATGCACTTACGGGTGTCATTTGCGGGGTGAAGCTACCAATTTCTTTATTATTGACCGCTTGCGATTGGGCCATCAATTGTAAATTCGTTGTCGGCAACAATTGACCATCAACAATCCGCACATAGGCAATAATGCCCTTAAACGCATCGTAGGTGGAATCGAAAACTAAAGCTTTCAATGGAGCCGTCGTTTGACCGGTCGGCGCCGGAAAGACATCCTTAATTGCGGCCAATACTGCGGGAACCCCTTCACCGGATTTTGCCGAAATTTTGAGAATCGGACTAGTTGCAAATTGGTCACTTAACGCCCGAATTTGGCGTTCTGTCTGATCAACATCCGCTAAAGCACTATCAATCTTATTAATCACTGGTAAAATCGTCAGCTGGTTCGCCATCGCCAAACGCAAGTTAGCAACGGTTTGCGCTTAGACGCCTTGGGTCGCATCAACTAACAAAATGGCGCCATCACTAGCTGCTAAGCTTTTCGACACTTCATATGAAAAGTCGACGTGCCCCGGTGTATCAATTAAATTATATTCATATTCATGACCGTCAGCGGCCTGATAAAAGTTTCGGACAGTTCGTGATTTAACGGTC
>NZ_AYGX02000137.1:3036-13726 GCF_000498955.2 Lactiplantibacillus fabifermentans DSM 21115
TGGCTCACCGTGTTCGTTAGCCCCATAATGCGGTCCGCTAACGTCGACTTACCGTGATCAATATGCGCAATAATCGCAAAATTGCGAATGTAACGTGTTTCCAAAATTTACACTTCCTCTAATTGTACCTGCGGATAGCGGCCAAGCAAATAATACTTGAAGGTCGCCACCGCATCTTGTTTCAAATCAACTTTAAAATTTTCAAAATCAACCGCCACTAACGGCTGCTTTTGAAACTCGTCTAGGCCGGACAAATTCATCAGCCCACTAATCACCGCACTTTGGACTAACAATAACTGACTCACTTCCGACACCGTGAGGGTTGGAATCCGGTCACAAACGAGCTGGGCGAGCCGTTCATTGGCCGCGTACAGTGCCTGACGATGCGTGACCGTTTGTTTCAAATTTGCACCTTGTTCCAGAATGGGCCCGCGTAAGGCGTTCAATCGCACTAGTTCTGCATGTGACGTAATTAATGCGGCCGTTTCATCCAAAAGTAACTTTAAAAAATCGGTCAACGTAAAAACTGCTCTTGCCGCGATGGTTTGCGAAACTTGGTCAAAATAGTCACAATAACCATCTAATAGTAACGTCATAAATAAACTTTCTTTGCTTTCAAAATAATTAAATAACGTGCCTTTCGAAACGCCCGCTTGTTTGGCAATGCCCGCCATCGTTATTTGGCCAAAGGATTGGGCCGCGAACTGTTGCGCCGCAATCTTAGCAATTGCTTGGGCTTTAGCGGCCTTCTGCCCAACGGTTAAAATATTCATATCGTTATGCCTCCAAAATTGACCATCAGTCAGTTTACAAATAATCAAAAATGACTTCCGGTCAAATATAAAATTACCAGCTTGAACCCTGACTGTCAAGTGAGGCATTTGCCGCAACTGTTGGCCTAGCAAAACAATGGCTGTCAGGATAGAATAGGTGTATTGAATACCATTTTTCAAAGGAGTTATCGAAAATGTTAACTAAAGTCCCCGCCAATCGCGCAGATTACCCGGTCTTAACTGCCCTGTGGCGCCGGTCAGTCGACGCGACGCACCACTTTTTGACGGCAGCTGACCGGGAAAACATTCAAGCCGCCCTCCCAACATATTTCGCGCAAGTCGATTTACAAAAATGGCTGATTAATGATGAGTTACTGGGCTTTAGCGGTACTAGTGACACCGAACTAGTCATGTTATTCATTGATCCGGCCTACTTTCGCCATGGTTACGGTCACGAAATCCTAGCTTCATTAATTACAACGGACCAGCTCACCACCGTATCAGTCAACGCCCAAAATCCTGGCGCATTGCAATTTTACCGACACTTAGGTTTTGAAATCACCTCGCAAGCCGCCACCGATGCGGATGGCCGGCCCTATCCACTACTTAATTTAACCCGACCAACGACCGCTTAATTCGGTCGTTTTTTTAGTTACTATCGCATTTCTGAGTATTTTTCAGAGTTGCGCGCATTGCTGGCATGTCGGCGGCGACCAAACCGTCCAACCAGACCGGCAGTCGGCAGCGCTCACTATCTGAAATTTTATAATCTAACCTTCATTTTTTCATACTAGTACTAATAGTTAGCGATATTTATACTAAGGACATTAATTCAGTTATCCGAAAAAAATGGAGGTTGGTCTTATGAAAAAAATTAACAAAGCAATCATCTTAGCAGCGGGATTGGGTACCCGCTTATTACCCGCCACCAAAACAACACCGGCTGCCTTATTACCAGTCGGCGGGCAACCGCTCATTCAACACTTGGTGACCGAAATCCAACAAGCAGGCGTTCAACAAATCTTAATCGTGACCGCCGACAGTGCCATCGAAGATTATTTTGACGACAATTCGACGTTAAACGCCGCCCTAAGCACCCGCTCACAATTCGCCACCCTAAAAACATTGACGCCAACCACGCCCGCTAATTTATACTTCGTGCGCCAAGCGCAACCACGCGGCGCTGGCGATGCGTTACTTGCGGCACAAAACTTCGTGGGTGATGAACCTTGCCTCGTATTAACGACCAACACTTTGACATCGGGCCACCCGAACTTAACTAAACAACTGTTACGGACCTTTAATCGTCTGGGCGCGCCACTCGTCGCAGTGACCGCCGCCACTGCGCCTACCGTCAGTTCTCTGAACGCACCGCACACGCTAAAAATCACGGCTTTAGCGTCCTTAGCATCCCAGACAACTTTGGATTTGGCTGGCCAACGGGACTTGGGCCGCTACGTGTTGACGCCGGAAATATTTACCAATCTCGCCTCCCAACGTGCGACGGTTCGTAGCGAGTCAACCTTAACCGACGCTATTGCCGCGTTAAACCAGACCCAACGCGTCTTTACCGCCACGGTTACTGGTGCGACCTATGCCGTTGATG
Organism: Lactiplantibacillus fabifermentans DSM 21115; assembly: GCF_000498955.2. Taxonomy (GTDB): domain Bacteria; phylum Bacillota; class Bacilli; order Lactobacillales; family Lactobacillaceae; genus Lactiplantibacillus; species Lactiplantibacillus fabifermentans. The sequence goes on from NZ_AYGX02000137.1 coordinate 5,416, forward strand.
ACCCGCTGAGCTTCGCTGAAACTAACCTGGCCTTCAGTTGGCAACAACCAGCGCTCGCTACCCAGTTGCAACAATACGCTGCTAACGCCACCGCACCCCAAGTGGCCCCCGCCTTTCAAATGACCCTCAACAAAAAACTCATGCGGCGTTAACCCCCATCGTCGTCTGAAATCAGCCATCAAAAAACGACTCAGCTATGGCAGCTAAGTCGTTTTTTGATGGCATTTATTTTTATCCCGATTACCTAAGAATTGCGAACAGCTGCCAGAAACGCTGGCTCCAACGTGGACGATAAACCCACAAACTCATGATGGCCATAACAATGACCCACGTTACCACTACGATAGGCCAGCCAATCGTGCTACTTGTAAAGTTTGTAAAGACGCCTTCGCACAAATAAAAGCTCACTGGCATACTTAAAATGACCAGTACCGGCAACCGTAGCCAAGGATTGACCACCACGTTTTGGCTGCATTCACTCGAATACGTGCGACTCACGGCTTGTCCTAGCAACCAGCTGGCAAACGCGATGACTAAGGCCAGCGCGTTACCTAATAACCAATGCCGCGACAAGTAAACCCCGGCGATGTCTCGTCCAAGCAACATATTAGCTGGCAAGGTCCAGAAGAAATAACCGATCGTAATCAGTAAAAAGGCCACGATACCATTCGTTAAAATCGTCGTCGCCAACATGGCTAACATCAATAACGTCAGGCCCATCACCATGTCGCTGGCGACATTCGCCAACCAATTTTGCCATTGGAAGTTTTGCCAATATAAGGCTGGAATTTGTAATTTCAAAATTAATAATTCCAAACACTGACCACCCGCGATTCCTAACAAAGTGACTAGACCGTAAGCCCCCGTTTGTTGCCGATAAATTTGTGGCCGTGTCCAACCCAGCGTTTGTAAAAAGACATTCAAATGCCGCCAACGACTCACCCAAATTACAAAAATACCCATCGCAATAATGACAAAAAAGCTATTCATGTTCATGCCGTTGTCAAACGGGCTACGTGTCGAATGGGTCTTTTTTGTCGGTTGCGCGCGAAATAATTGTAAATTCTGTTTGGCATAAACTTTTTCATACGCTCGCTTTGACGAGTAGTGCCGACCTTGCCGATCAACATAGGTCCCCGTTTTCGCTTGATATTTCAAACTATTATTCGCTTCCATCGCTAAACTGGCTGAACTATGTTGACTTTGCCAGTTACTGTTGGCGTCTAAGCCAGCAAACGCCCCTAACCCAAGTAACAAGACCAGTAAGGCCCATAAATACCAGCGATGTTGGTGCCAAAAAACACTACGTTTAACCATGGGCCACCTCCCGTGACCGACGTTGCGACCACCATAATTGCCAAGCTAACATTACAATTAGCACCAACAACATCCCCCAAAGTTGATTGGTCAACGAAAAGCTACTATTGCTAATTTCGATAATAATATTGTCGCCAATCATGGTACCAAAGCCAATCACGATACTTACAAACCATAATAACCGTGCTAACCCCGACTGGTGGCTAGCAGGTTGCTCTTCAGCCGTCCAAGTGGTGAATAACCGCGCACCTAACCATAATAGTCCCAGCATGACTAACAGAATTAAGCCACTAGTCAGCCAATAATGCGCTTGCCACCAAGTTTCTAGTAAATATTGCTGATGTAACAACATATCGCCAGTTGCTGGATCCGTAAAAATTTCAACGGTCCCACGCCAAATAACAAAACTCAATAATGCGGCAAACCAAAATTGTTTGATAAATTGACCAATCAACCAACTTAGCGCCAGAATAGCGCCTGAAGCCATCACGCTGGCGACCGCGTTACCGATGATCCCGTTCAAATCACGGTATTGTTGATACTTCGGCGCAATCACCGTAATAATCCATCCCCAATGAATCAATTGTGCGACCGCCACGGCGGCTAACAATGCACCACCTTGGGCCAACTGGCTCCGCCAAATTTGTCGGCGCCGCGCTCCTAACCCCAGTAGAAACTCATAGTAATGACTGCGCCGGCCCCAAAAGGCGAATAACAGTCCTCCAATCAGCGCCAAAAGATAATAGCCCCAATTACCAGATTTATCCGGGGTACCTGCATAATCATGCGGTTGGTACTGATTCTTGTGAAAAAATTGATTTTGCGCCACATTGTAGCGGGTTAAACTTACTCGCTGACCATTAATTTTGTAATCATTCGGATGCTTTTTAAAATCAGCGCGTTGTTGTTGAACCTCCGTTGCCGTCATGTTAACGACTAAAGTACGTTGCAATTGGGTCGTTTGGACAGCCGTCATCAGCCCAATCACCGGTATCAAGACTAACAACCATACTAGCCACGACCGCGTTTGCGACCACCATAAATGACGAACTTGTTTATTGGTCATGTTATTCACCACCCATCACAGCGCGTTGGTCACCCAGTTTGACTCGAAAAACGTCACTGATGGTCAACGGACAAGGCGCCATCATGACCGGTTGCGCCGCTTTTAATTCGGCCTCAAGTTCCGGTGTGTAATGGTCGAAGTAGACTTCTAAGACACGCCCATAGACTTTGATTAATTTGCCATGGTCCTTAACGACCGCGGGCACGTGTTTGTCAGGAAAAACCAGTTGTAATTTCTTCGCCGTCGCCCGCAAGTTTTCCAAATCGTAGTTGGCCACTAGCCGATCATCTTTTATGAATAAAACTTGATCACACAAGCCATCTAATTCTTCAAGATTATGCGAAGAGATTAAAAAACTAGTCGGCCGCTCAGCAATTTCATTCACAATTCGCCCAACGATGCGTTCGCGGACTAAAATATCTAACCCGTCAAACGGTTCATCCAAGATAATATAGGCGGTCCCACTCACTAACGCCAATAAAATTTGAAATAACATCCGCTGACCTTTGGATAATTGCCGATAACGACTCTTAAACGGTAATTGTTCTTCGGCTAATAATTGTTTTAGTCGGTCGGTATCAAATTTCGGATAACCTTCCGCATACAAGGCACTAATCTGCGCGAGCGTCTGCCCATCAAAAAAGTTGTTTTGTGTGTCGACATAAAACAACTTTTGGCGGGCCACGGGGGTCGTTTGAACATCAACTCCATCAATTGATAACGTCCCCGATGTCGGCAAATAATGATTGGCTAACGTCCGAAACAACGTAGTTTTACCCGCCCCGTTGCGCCCGACTAGCCCAATAATTCGTTGCGGCCGCCATTCAAAACTAATGTCTTGAATGATGGGCCGGCCATCAATCGTTTTACTAATATTTTCAACTTGAATGCTCATCCTACTCTTCCCCCGTTTGGTAAGCCGCGGTCACCCAATCCCGAACCGTTGCTTCGGGAATCCCTAAAAATTGAGCTTCCGTTAATAACGCCTGTAATTTAGTTTGCACATCACTCACCGCCTCTGTATTTTTAGGTGTGGCTGCTGGTTCACTAATAAATGTCCCGCGCCCCTTGACGGTATAAACCGCCCGCTGACTTTCTAACAGTTGATACGTTTTGCTAATCGTGTTGGGATTCAAATGCATTTCCATCGCCATCGCCCGCACTGACGGTAACTTATCGCCAGGCTGCAAACTGCCGTCAACAATCTGTTGCTTAATATACATCCCTAATTGTTCGTAGTACGGCGCCCCATTCGTGGCAAATTCCAATCTAATCACCTCATTTTGACTGTGTGTATGACGTGTACTAGTTCAACTAGTACACTAACATCATTAATCAAAAAGTGCAATCAAAAAAACGTAAAAACTTTCGGTCGATACCAAGTTTTTACGTTTTTTGATTGCAACTATTCAGTTTTGAAGCGCGCTTTTAATTTAGCTTCACTGGCCGTGAGTAAGGCTTGCGGATCAACATCAAATTTTTCACTCATAATTAACACTTGGTCCAACGTATCGGCGAGCTCTTCCACTAGGTTTGCGCGTAAGGCCGCATCATCCGGGACCGCTTCGCCGGGATGGTCACGACCCAGCTCAATCGCCCGGACGGCCCGTGACAATTCACCGACTTCTTCGGTCAAAAAGTTCAACCGAATGAAGGGTGAGTACTGATACCAATTGCGTTGCTGGTAAAATTCAACTAACCACTGTTGATGCGTTTTTAAATCCACGAGTACAACCTCCAAGGATGCTTTTTATTCATCATACCAGTTTATCGGGACGGCAACTGCCAGCGCCTAATAAAAAATACCCAGCGAACTGGGTATTTTCCGTAATAGTTATTTGTGTGAGACAACAATGAATTCATAAACAGCTTCACCGTGTTGAGTAGCCCCAAATCCAACCATGGTGTGCTTCTTGCTTAACAAGTATGGTTTAGCTTTGGCGCCCTTATTGGCAACTAAGTTCGTGTGACTCATCAATTCGTCAATCGTCCCTTTACCCCAGCTGGCGCCATCTTCATATTGAATAATTGCGTTTGACTTCGGTGCCACATAACTGTCAAATACCCAACCCGCATGGGAAACGCCTTTAACATTGGCCTTGAACTTCTTACCGTCTTTAAGCATCCGGTCACTGTTCTTTTGGGCTACTTTATCCAACTTCGCAGTTTCTTTGAGTGGCTTTAAGCCAGCATTCTTACGTTCCAAATTCAAGGCCTTCAAAGCACCTTTGCGATAAGCGGTGACGCTATATTTACCGTAGCCCCACATATTCCAAACATTGCTACTCTTGACATAACCTTTGACTTTACCGTTCTTCGAAATTAAATAACTATAAGTGGCGTTTTTACCGTTCTTTTGGCGAATCGTCACTTGTTTCGTCGCATAAAACTTCGTGTATAAGTAGTTATTCATATTATGATTCTTTTTGGTTAGCTTGGTGCTGGTATACATTGCTCCGCCGCGAACGTGAACTTTATGTTTCGACTTGAAGTTCGTCGTTTTGACAACTTTAGCCGTTGCCGCTTTCTTAGCAAACGCAGTCGTAGCCGTTGAAGATAACGTCGCGGCACCAGTAGTTGTTACTGCTAAAACCGTTAACGTAGAGATAACTAATTTTGTAACTTTCATGATGTGACTCCTCCAATAAAATTGACTTGTTCAGAATGACACCCGACAAACTAAAATCGATTTCCCGTCAAATTTAGTTGCCTTGAAACTCGGTACATTCATCACTAGTAATACTTGCATATGAATATTATTATTAAAAAGTCAAAAATTATCAACATAAATTTAACAACAATGTTAAAGCTTACAGTCAAACACCAATTAAATCACGCTTTATTTATGTACCACTCATAACTATTTACCTATCAGGTTTTAAATTGATGTTCATAAGATTTGAAATATAATCTAAAAAAAAGACACCGTCATCACGATGTCTTCACTAACTATTTAATTACCAAAACTATACTTCACTATGGCGGAAAGCTTCAATCATCGTCCGCGTTAAGCTGCGTACGTCGTCACTTGGTGGTAACTGGTCACGTTGGAACCATTGCGCTTTAGCTAATTCATCAGTTTCTAGTTCAATCGCCTTATCTTGGTCCAAGTCAGCAAAGTAGCCCGCTAGCATCGAATGGGACGCGCCCCATGGCTGACTGCCAAAGTAACGTAAATTATGGACTTGCAAGCCGACTTCTTCAGCGACTTCTCGATGAATCGTATCTTCAAATGTTTCACCAATTTCAGCATAACCCGAAATTAACGCGAACCGCTTATAGCCGGTCGCAAATTTTGTCAGCAACAACTTATCGCCGTGCGTGACGCCCACGATAATGGCGGGCATAATCGTCGGATAAGTCGTTTGGCCACAGTGGTCACAAACTAATGACCGTTCTGTCGTGCCGACGCGCAGTGGTTGCCCACAATGGCCACAAAAACGGTTCGTATCATACCACCAAGCTAAGTGCGCCGCCGTGGTGGCGCTAAATGCGAGGTTGTCAGGCGTCAAGCTTTGCAACGCCCGAACGTGTTCGTGATGATAGCCCGCGGGCAACGCAGTAACCGTTAAGCCATCGACCCAGAAAAAAGCGCGGTTATCTTCTGTCAACAAATATTGACTCGTGACCGTTGGAAAATCCGTTTGAATTTGCGCATAGGTCGGCAAGGTTTGCTCAGCGGTCAGGACGACTTGACGTTCGGCACTGATTAAAACTAAGTCATCAGCTTGGGGCGCTCGTTGATCGTCAAATTGATTTTTTAATACATGGGGTTTGATATCTTGAAACATATCAGTCCTGCTTTCTCTAATTAAACTCTTTTTTATTTTTTGAATAACTGTTTCATTATAAATTATTCAATCGAATTTAGAAACTCACTTGTTTCGCTGACCACCAAAAAGGCCACCATAAATCTGGTAGCCTTAAAAATAACGCGATTTAATTAAATAAAGCGAACGAGAATTACGCCGGCTAACATGACGACTAACCCCAGCACTTTCGTCCCATTGATGGGTAATTTAGTCGCCTTAAATAAGCCTAACTGGTCAATCACGGCACTGAACAATAACTGGCCAAACAACGAAATCACCACGACCGTCCCAGTTCCAATTTGGGGCACGAGCCAGGCACTCAATAAGATATACGTTCCACCTAAAATACCACCGAGTAATAACCACCAGCTTTGACGTAACCCTTGACCAACATTTTTCAAGCGTAAGCCGACTGGTACCCGTAATACTAAGGTGAGCAAGCCCAAAATCAAGGCGCCTTCAACAAACGCCACTAAGGCCGCTTTTGCGGGTGATTGCAGGACGATGCCAACACGACCATTGATGGCCGTCTGCACCCCAAACGTTAAGCCAGCGATAATCCCTAGTCCTTGCCACCACAATTTATGAGGTGTGGCAGTATTTGTCGTAACGCGGTGCCGATTGCTCCAAATCACCGCTAAAAACATGCCTAATACGACTAGTCCTAACCCAACTGCTTTAAACACCGTTAACTGCGCCACCGGGGAAGAAAACCACCCAAATTGGTCAATGAGGACGCCCATCGCGATTTGACCGACGATTGGAAGCACCGCTGTTTGAATACTGCCAAGACGTGGAAATAATAAGACATTAACCGTTAAAGCAAATGCCCCGGTTAGTCCAACCGTCCACAGCCACCATGGATTACTCGTAATTGTCGTTAAAGCAATCCCGAAGCTCGTCTGATTAACCAATAAAATCAAACTGAGAAATACGGCTCCCACCAAAAACGAAATTGCTGAAGCCAGATAAGGACTCTTGGTATATGAACCTAACCGTGAATTGACTGCCGTTTGCATCGCGACCCCGGCACCCATAATTACTGGAATAATTGAAAAGATTAACATGTTTATTTTCCTCCTGCCATTTGTTTAATTGACAAGAGTTATCTTAGCAAGCATTTGGCTATCGTCGAAGCCCCCAAAATGCTAAGATAGTATTAACCTACAGTTAACGCCAAGGAGCTGCGCCATGATTACGCAAATGTACTTAACCTTTTTACAAATCGCTGACAGTGGCAGTTTTACCAAAGCCGCCCAGCAACTGTTTATTTCGCCGGTATCTGTAATGAAACAAATTAACAATCTAGAAACGCAACTAGACGTCAAGCTGTTTAACCGCACACATCAAGGGGTTACCCTAACACCGGCCGGGCAAGCGCTGTACACCAGCACTACCGACATTGTTACCGCCGCCGCTACCGCGATTGCTCACGCGCAAACGGTTGGTCAACATCACCAACAAATCATTCGCGTGGGGGCTTCCATCATGCGGCCCGGTGCACCCTTGGTAGCCTTATGGCGTCGGTTTGCCGATGAACTGAGTGATTATCAATTGGCCATCGTCCCGATTAATGATGATGAAGTGAGCTTACAAAGTCCCACCACCCAACTCGGCACGACGTTGGACTGTGTCGCCGGTCCCACAGATGCCGCCCAGTGGTATGAAAATTATCAAGTCTTACCATTGGGCATGGACGCCTATCGCTTAGCGGTCCCGCAGACGCATCGGCTCGCTGATCACAACCGTTTAACTTGGACAGATTTACGCGGTGAAACCATCGTGTTACCCCCGCGCAACGCATCGCCAACAATCGAAAAGATTTGCCGTGACTTGGAAGCCCACCATCCTGACATCCATATTCACAACACCACCCAGTTTTATAATACCGAAACGTTTAATGCGTATGCGAATAGCGATCAATTGCTTATTACGCGTGATAGTTGGCAAAATATCCATCCGCTACTCAAGACCATTCCCGTTGACTGGGACTATCAGTCAGCCTATGGACTAATTTTTGCCAAACAACCGAGCGCGAAGTTGGCTCAATTTATTACCATTATTAGGTAGATTGTAAAATTAATCCGAACGCTGTTCGGACAAAAAAGATCAGCTT
>NZ_AYGX02000138.1 GCF_000498955.2 Lactiplantibacillus fabifermentans DSM 21115
TGGCATAGGACAAAAAAGTCTCTATTTAAATTGTCTATTTTATTGACAGGGTACCACTCCTCTATCAATATTTTTAGCTATCTTTGTCCTTTGCTGAACTTGGTAGGCCCTTAATTTTACTGTATACTTATAACTTGTAGAGAAGTTAAGGCGGTGGCTATTTCCGATCGGAGGTGGTGCTTATGGTGTTAAAACCTTAAAGCCCATAAATCCTAACGAAAGGAGTAGCCTAAGTGTCCGTGTCGGACGCTTTACAATTAATGCTGGCTTTCGGTACGTTTATCGTAGCCTTAATTGCATTAATTGTTGAGCTGATCAAAAGTCAGCAAAAAAAATAATCCGTCTTAGCTTTGGCGAGCAGATGGATTATTTTTAGTCTAATCTATTAAGTTTGCCACCGTCTTAAACGGCTCTACATGGGAAGTTCTGTTCTAGCGGGACTTCCTTTTTTCTGTCTACATTATAGCATGACTATAATTGACTTTCGACTATTTTTAATCAGCTTTCTAGCAGTTCGAGGGAACACACGTTTGCTTTTGTGCTACAATACAGGTAAAAGCTAACGGAAGTGATCTAAATGTTTTTTGATGATGAACCGCATGGCGTGTTCTTCTTAATCGATAACAAGTCCTTTTATGCTAGTTGCGAAGCCGTTGCTCGGGGGCTTAATCCCTTAAAAGTCCCGTTAGTTGTCCTTAGTGAAGCCGAAAACACCAATGGCGGACTCATTTTGGCCACGTCACCCGAAGCTAAGCATGTCTTTCATCTTAAAGCCAATGTCTCCCGTAAACGTGATTTACCTAATGATCCCAGGTTGTGGGTCGTGCCACCGCGCATGAACCTTTATATTCAACGCAATTTGCAGATCAATCAGATCTTTCATCAATTTACCACTGAAAAAGAAGTTTGGCCGTATTCAATTGATGAAAGCATTCTTGATATGACCCATACTTGGCGGCTGTTTGGCAATTCTGTTCGCGAAGTGGCGCGCTTGATTCAAAAGACAGTTCGACAAAAGTTAGGCTTGTATACCACCGTGGGAATTGGTGACAATCCGGTGCAAGCTAAATTAGCCTTAGACCTTTACGCTAAACATAATCATGAATTGATCGGTGAAATCCATTACGAAACTGTGCCGGATAAAATTTGGTCAATTACTGAATTAACGGACGTTTGGGGGATTGGCCCCCGTATGGCTAAACGTTTGAACCGCCTTCACATTCACAATATGTATGAGCTAGCCCATACCAACCCTTATTTACTCAAACAGCAGCTTGGCGTCATTGGTAGCCAGTTATTTGCTACAGCCTGGGGAATTGATCGCGCACAAGTCACGGAACCAATTAAGGTTAAAGCAGCTAGCCTGGGGAATTCACAAGTGCTGCCACGGGACTATTTTAACCAAGCCGAAATTGAAACGGTCATTAAAGAAATTGGTGAACAGGTGGCGGCGCGGCTTCGGCACCACCACAAACTGGCCGGTTGTCTATCGCTAAGCATTGGGTTTTCCTATGCCGCAGCTGAAGCAGATGGTCGCGGTGGCTTTCACCAAGCTTTAAAAATTGAACCAACTAACGACAATCAAGTTTTGACACAACAATTATTGTGGTTATTCCGTCAGAATTGGGACGGTCAAGCGGTCCGGAATATTGGTGTTTATAGCAGTAAACTAAGTGCCAACTCCGGCCAACAACTTAATTTATTTGAAACACCGCGTAACCAAATTCGCCGTAGCCGGTTAAACCAGGTGATTGATGAAATTCACCGGCAATTTGGGTTCACCAAACTAGTTTACGCGACCAGTTTATTAAAGGGGGGCATCGCTATCAAGCGGGCTTCACTAGTGGGCGGACATAATGGAGGTAATAGCTATGAATAGCGATATAGAGATTATTAAGGGGCGATTAACCCTATTGTTTAAGCGACGTCCCAAAACCCGCTATTGGTTAATGTTGACTAATGATACCTACGATCAGACCTATAATCTGTTTTTTAACAGTCAACGGGCTAATGAGCGCTTGCAATCCGTTCCCCCTACATAAATTAGCTCACTATGATTTAGCTGATTTAGAAAAGTTACTAAAAGCATTACGACAAGATATAAAGCTAACGGTCGAATTTATCGGCTTTACTGGGGAACGGTGGCCGGCAAGCCAAAAGCTGATTCAACGAAAGCGGGTGCCCCTTGAATAATCAAGAATTTGATTTAGCCACCGTTAAGCATTTTTTTGAACATGATTATCATGACCGGGGCATGATGAAATGGCAGGGCTTCTATTTATCCGATCATACTGCCGCTTTAAACCAACAGAACCAGCAGTTGAATGCAGTATACGTTCCGCGACCGCAACAATCCTTAGCAGAGATAACCCAACTACTGGCAGACGCATACCAGCGTCAACAACCAGTGACCATTCAACTAAAAACGGTTGACCAAAACAACCGTCATTTGCCAGATGTCACCACCTTGATCCATGGTTACAATGCCAATGAGATTGTGATTGACGCTGATCAGTTTATCCCACTACCAGAAATTCGAAATGTTTCAACATAAAAGGACGGAACGGTTACTTAATAATTAACCTTCCGTTTTTTTGATGCTTGTCTATTTGGCTTTATTTGTATCCTAGCTATATTAAATTATGAAGCCTAAACGCTAGGAAGTTCGCGTATAATAAACTAGTGAGTAATTTAAAGATGGGGGAAGGACTGTTTTTATGTTGGAACTGTCGTTTGAAAAAGAAGTTGTTAAAACTTTAACGACTGGGAATAATCAATGGGTGGAACGAAAAGACCTGTATGGTGCGACGCCGGATCAATTATGGACTAATTTTCGCGATAAATTAAATGGTAGATTGCAAATTTAATCCGAATTTTTGGACAAATTGTTCAGCATAAC
>NZ_AYGX02000139.1 GCF_000498955.2 Lactiplantibacillus fabifermentans DSM 21115
CCAGCGTTCGTCCTGAGCCAGGATCAAACTCTCAAATTAATGATGAGTTCTAAAAAAGCTCATTTAAAGTTGTTCTTAAATTTATTTGCTAGCGAATTGACTTCGCAAATGTTTTTGCTATCAACTCGAAGTTGATAGACCCTACACATTTGATTCGTCGAAACTTTGTTCAGTTTTCAAAGGTCTAATTCGTTGTGTTATTTCCTTAACACAGCTTAATCATCATAACGTTTTAAGTATTTCATGTCAACAACTTTTTTAAGAAGTTAACAATCAATCATTTAATTAAGTTATGGTTGCCATTGCGACAACAGGAATAATCATACCAATCACTGAAGAAGTTGTCAACAACTAAATTCAATAATTATTTTTGATTTCCACAGCATCAATAGCACCGGCCGTAGCAGCAACGTTTACTAATATACCAGCCAGCTATGAAAGTGTCAACGATAAATTGTTGATTATTTCAAATTATTGAAAACAAGCCGCTATACCATGCGCTTTTTTCAGCCGTTGTCACTTAATCCACCTATCTTTCAAGCCGAGCGAGCGCGACTAAACACGGTTGCGTTTAAATCACCCGCCAAACTAATCAAGTAGTTATTTATAGAAGAAAAGTACCATTTCTCACCGGCTGTTTTGCTGCTCGATCGCATCGCCCTGGCCATTATGCCAACAAAAAAGCCGATCAGTATTTACTTTACTGACCGACTAACTTTAATTCGACTTAATTGAGTTGGGGCCGCACCCGATTTAGAACCCGGAAAAAGGCAAAGGCGACGACACTGCCTAAGATGCCTTGTAAAAAGTTCATTGGTATTCCTAGTAACCCGGTTGGAATGGCATATAAGATTGAATCGGAAATAAAGTATCCGCCAACCATGACTAATCCACCAATGGTCACCGCTAGCGCTTGGCGACAACCAGACTTACCAGCGCCTAATTGGCCAACTAAGTAGCCTTCCAGACCGTGAACGATTAGTGAAAATAACATGTATTGACCATAACCTGACAATAAATCTAGTAAGAAACCACTCGCACCACCGACAATGGCCCCACCCTTGCGACCATACATTAACGCCGCAATCATAATACCGGCATCGGTTAAATTAATGTTGCCGTGCGTCATGGGGACGGGAATTAAAAAGATCCGGGCAATCACGACGGTTAATGCAATTAACATCGCTAAGGTCGCAATTTCACGAGTCGTAAACTTCGATTGTTGACCTGACATGGTTTAAAACGTCCTCTCTTGATTGGCAAAATATGATAGCTCTCTCATGTGAATCTAATTTTACTACAATCTTGTGAGTCTTGACACCCTTTCAAAGCAAATTCATATAAAAAAGGAGCTGTGACATAACTAGTTCCTAAATCGTAAAAACCCACGCAAAACCG
>NZ_AYGX02000140.1 GCF_000498955.2 Lactiplantibacillus fabifermentans DSM 21115
GAAGCTGATCTTTTTTGTCCGAACAGCGTTCGGATTAATTTTACAATCTACCAAATCGATATCTTTTTATAAATCAAATAACTCGCATGTGTGTGTCGGAGCCCGTGAAACGTAATTGTTTTAATTCCAAGCTTTTGATGAGCAGCTCTTAATAATTTATTGACGGCATTATCGTTGGGAACGTCTGGGCTGTGTATGCCGATAAAGATTAATTGTAAGTCGTTTTTTAGACAACAAGTGACTTGGTCTTGTTGTAGCGTCGTCAGTACTTTGATTAGGGTGGGTGGAATCGTAATGGTACGATTTGACGCTTGGGTTTTGGTAGGCAAAAAATCGCCGGGACCTTTATAGTCGAGCGTTTTATCAATCCGAATGGTCTGATTTTGAAAATCAATGTCGTCCCATGTTAGTCCAGCAATTTCGGAATAACGAGCACCGGTCAGTAGGCCGGTTAGAATCATGACGGCACTAATGTTAGCGATTGAGGCTTTCGGCATAATATAATCGCGTAATTTACGCATGTCGGCCAAATCTAAATAGTTGTCATTGTGGGTCCCATAATCGGTACATTGTGGAATTACAGTTCTGGTTGTAAAATTACGCCGGATAACACCATCATCGACAGCGTCACTAACACAAGCGCGACAATGACCAGCAATTTTTGCGACCGTCTCGCGCGAATACGACTTGGCTAAGTGGTTAATGAAATTTTGGTACCTAGCTCGTGAGATGGTCGCAATTTTTTGTTGACCAAAATGGCGGCCAATTTTATCCAATGTGAATTCATAATTCCGGTAAGTAGCTGGAGCAACTTTAGCGGCTTTATACGTTTCGAACCATTCTTGGAAATAGTCATAAAATGTCCGATTCGAAGTGAGCAGATCAGCGCCCTCGAGTTTTGCTTGTTCATACATATTGGCAAAATAAGTTGCTGCTTGCTTAGTCTTAAAAGTGCCATTTTTTTGGCGGCGTTTACCAGTAGCATCATGATAACTTACTCTGACTGCCCATGAGGAACCGCGTTTGATAATACTTGCCATATTGATCTTCCTTTCATACTTGTTAGCATGACATCGTTAAAAACGGCGATTGTTGACCTCACCTCCTTTGCGATAATGGCTTAGACGAAAAAGGGGCATAATAAATACCAGCATTTTACATTGGGCGCAGCATTGGACTAAATTTAGCAAGGGTTTATTTGTTTGAGTAAAAGGGGTCGTGCCCATCATGATGATACCGGTAAATAAGGTCGTAGGTGATGAGCGCGCCACTGAGCACTAGCCAAAACAGTAACTGATGCGCATGCACCCAAATTAACCCATCAATAACTAATGCGAAGGGCAATGCAAGCCAAATCCATTTGGTGAATAGTTTATAAGTAAATAGGCAAAATAGTGTTGCCATCAAAAATAACATTGTTTTTGCTCCTTAATTTGTAAAACTAGCGTATCAATACGTAAATATTACTGCCAGACGGTGTTGGTGACAATACTGATTAAGCAATCACGGTTTGGGCAAAATAGCTCCGAAGTGGGGTAGCTTAAATAGGCGTAAATATATACTGGGCTTACCCAGATTGAGATTGAACAGAAAAAAGGGGTAAAATGAGTAAAAAGGCGAATACCATTGTTTTTTGGATTATGGCTATCATACTGGTCGGATGGGCTATTGGCAGCCAATAAAACAACTTTTAAGCTACTTAAAAGCACTGCCAAAAATAGTAAGGCGACTCAGACATCAGGTTATCAAGCGCAAGACCAAAACATGGCTAGGTACACAACCATAATCAAGAATAAAGCCGTCGATGTTGGTATTGTTCAAACCCGGAAATACAACTGGACAATTAAAAGAATTGAGGCTCAGTGACATGGTACATTTTTAACGGTGCTATGCGCTGTGGTATTGGCACGTCTCAACAAGAGCGAGGAAGTTTCCTATGACAATTAAACAATATGACCCATTGCTACCAACTTTGTTATTATCACTTCATCCAGAAAATACGGCAGCCATTATTGCCGGTACCAAGATTATTGAATATCGCCGTCGATTTTATCAAGATGCCTTTCAAGCCTTCGTTTACACGACTGGCGCTCAAGGAGGGATTGAACTATTCATTCGTTGTGACAAGCCAATTCAGGCCACTGCCGCGGTTTTAGGACAAATCGGAGCAATCTTACAGCATGACGTCGCCGACGAAATTAGCGCTTATTTTGCGGCTCGTAATACGGGCCTGGAAATTCCTATCGTTGCGTTTGAACGCCTTCCAAAAATTAGTCTAACAACTATGAGAACCAAGTTTAGTAACTTTGTGACGCCACAAGGTTATACTTTTTTAGATAAACCAGCACGGCAAGACCAACTCACTTATTTGCGTCAACAACCGGGCTTCCAGGCGACCACCATTGATTGGCAGCCTAAATATGAGCAAATCAAGGACTTGTTTGCATAAAAATACCGTTTCAGATTGAGCGTGGGCTCGCTGAAACGGTATTTTTGGTCCTAACTAAGTAAAGTGATGGTCCTTGTTGATCAGTTGTCGTTAGCCTCGAGTTCAATCATTTCGTCTAACACTTGGCCAGGCGTTTTATCGAGCGCAGCGGCAGTTGCCTTTAGAATTCGCCCGGAAATACTATTGGTGCCGCCATTGGAATCACTGGCACGTTGTAAGGTGGACTGACTTAAACCAGTCATTTTGGCAATCTGATAACGGGTGACATTTTGATTATCTAAGTACACTTGAAAAATATTCATTTTATTAACCTCATACTACTTAAATTGAAATAGAGCTATATCTTAGTGAATAATTGTGGCGAATTAATGGGGTAGCAGTTGGGTCTTTGAACTAGATTAAGTAAGGATGGCAATCACAGTAAGGGCAATTAACACGATCAGAACTGCGATTTGAATGTAATCGCGCGTTTCGTTTGAGATATGAGACACCTCCTAAAATAGTCAGTGATCGACTACGTTTGGACCGACACGCTGTAGATATAAATTTTACAATTAGAGATATACTGTAAAACGTTTATATGTAATTATAATGTAAAACGTATAAAAATGCTTGTTTTTTTGATACAGCCAAGTGATTCAAAGCGAACAAAATTAATTTTTACCATCAGTAGCGCGGGTCCAGCTGGAGTGCTCGTTTGGTTAATTAGAGTTGAATTCAATCATTCTTGGAGATGCCAACTAATTTTTGCATACAAAAAGAGCTAAAATCGCAAGATGCGGTTTTGGCTCTTTTTATTAACTAACGAATGATTTTTTCATAAACGAAGCAAGCATCATCGGGATGGTAGACGCCATCCATCTTGCCGACGCGTTCGAAGTTCATTTTGGCGATTAAGTGTTGCATGGCCATGTTATCCGTATGGGTATCAATCCGGATACTCTTGATTTCAGGATGTTCTTTAGTAATATGGGCAATAATTTTTTCGAATAATTGCGTGGCATAACCGTGACCGGCATGGCTCGAATGAATCGCCACCCGATGAATGACGACGTATGGGTCAGTGGTGTTTAACCAAGTGGCATCCGCGGTGTCGTAAGTGGCATCTGGGGATGGCACGACAGCGACCGCACCAACCGTGGCGTTATCGTCAGCGTTGAATAAGTAAGCCGCACCTTGCATAATATCTGCCGTAATTTGTTTGCGGGAAGGATAGTCGCCTTGCCATTGGTTGACGCCGGCTTCGGCGAGTTGGTTACGACCATCACTTAAAATATCAATGATCGTGTCTAAATCATCTAAAGTTGCTTGTTTGAAATACATTGAAATGACTCCTCTCTAAACTGCCCGCGGTCGTAAAAGACACGCTCGACTTTAAATAGTATACAGAATTGAGTTCAGAATGAAACTATTTTCACTCGATTCTTAGGATTTTTTCAATTAAACGTCGTTTTCAAAATGGCTTGCGCTTGTGCGTCTAAACCGTGAGCGGCGTTGTAATCGGCGACACGTTGCGGGGCATATTGATACGTATTGGTCCGCAGCGTCCGTTTGTAAAATGGTAAATAGGGCAATTGTTTTTCATGCGCGATAGCCACCGCGGCGTCGACATCAAAATCAACGTGGCGATAATCAATGGCTTGCACGCCAGTTTCATCAATAGTTAAAATCAAATACATCGCCCGTGGTTGACGCAAAGCGGGGTGGATAGCAGTTGGCAGGCCGACCGTTCCCGCATTTAAGATTAACTGGCCCCGAGTTGAATAGCGCATGACTGGCTGATGGGTGTGGGCGTAAATCACGATATCGGGGTTACCACTTGCCGCTTGGTCGAAGTTGAGTTGGGCTTCAGTCGGCGCCATCGTGTGACCACTGGCGAAGTTAGGCAAGACGTGTTGTAATCGAATCGTTAAGGGACCGACATGTTTGGTGACCGTCATGGGTAAGTGCAATAACTGGTCAAAGTGGGTTGAAGTTAACTGGGCATAATCATAAGCCGTTAATATCGTTGCCATAACTTGTTTAGGTTTGGTAAAGTTTTCGGCGGTTGCCTTTAAAACTTTACGATAATTTTGTTCATGATTACCGAGCACTGCAGCGGTTGGGTGGACCGTTTCGAGTAATTGTAAACATTTTTCAGATTCGGGCCCGCGGACAGCAACATCACCAACTGTCCAATATTCGTTGACGTGCTGGGCTTTAGCGTCTGCTAGGACGGCGGCTAAGGCGGTGGCATTGCCATGAATGTCAGATAAAACAGCAATTCTTTGCATATGTAAAGTTCCTTTCAAGCGACATTTTCACAACGTGCACGGCCGGAATTGAAATGTTGCAAATTTGTCAGTTTGTAATTACTTCGCAAAGCGAATGTAATTTAAATCTGTTATAATAATTTCGAAACGAAGTAATATATTAGCACGTATATTCAAGCCAATTCGTTTCGCGGCCGTGGTCATCCTTTGTGATGATGACGGCTTTTATTTTAGCATAAATTATTCAGTAAGCTGATTTTCCGGTCATAAAAAAATAAATTAAAATAAAATTAGTATTGACAGTATAAAATGAGAATGTTTTAATAGTCACAACAACCAAACGGAAAGGAACGATGTTTATGAGAACGACTTTTGCTAACAACGCGTATTATTACGGCTTTACTTACTTTAGGTAGCGCCCGTATCAGTAACTTAGATACGGACGTCTCGCACGTTCGTGTCTAAGGTTAGCAAAGTCAGTTTTGACTTGGCCAGCTAGACACGTAAAGTCTAGCCGGCAAATATCGTTTTACCACGCCATCTTCGTCACGATGGTTAGCCGCCAGCTAGATTTTAAAATCTAGCTGGTTTTTTTATCGCCATTTTCGGTTAATCAGTTGAAGGAGTGAACGTCATGAATCACAAAACTTTATCAGTCAGCCTGTACTTGAACTACTTTGTGCACGGGCTTGGATTAATTATTTTAGCGCAAAACATGCAAGCTTTGAGCCAGCATTGGCAAACGCCGCTGGCGACCGTCTCGTACGTGATTTCCGGCGTCGGGATTGGCCGGCTGTTAGCTTACTTTATTTTAGGCAACTTGTCGGATCGCTATGGTCGCCGGTTATTCGTCAACCTGGGGATGTTAAGTTACTTGATTTTCTTTGTCGGCATGGCCAATGTGACCAACTTACAAGTGGCTTACGTTTTAGCAATCTTAGCGGGGGTCGCCAATTCTGCTTTAGATTCAGGTACTTACACGACTTTCTTAGAGATGCAAGGGGCCAAAGGGGCAGCCAATGTTTTGCTAAAAGCGTTCGTCTCGGTCGGCGAATTCTTGTTGCCACTGCTGGTGGTGACGCTCAATACCGCCAAGCTCTGGTACGGTTGGTCGTTCATGTTAGCTGCAGGTATTTTACTCGTGAACTTTTGGCTTCTTAATCGCCAAACTTTTCCGGCTAAGAATCAAGCCACAACTACGACCGTTACGGCGGCGACTAAATTAAGTCGCCCCCGGCAATGGGCCGCTAGCTTGGGATTGGCCGGTTACGGCTACACGTCGATGGCGTTGATGATTTTATACACGCAATGGATTAGCTTATTCGTTAAACAAGAGCTGGGTTATCACGAAGTTTTAGCGCACTTGTTATTGTCGCTTTACAGCATCGGGTCCATTACCGGGGTCCTCGTTATTTTCTGGTTACTCAAGCGCGGCGTCGCTGAAACGCGATTATTAGTCACGATGAATCTCGGCTCGTTACTATCATTAGCGGTCGTTTGTTACACGTCTTGGGGCTGGCTTTCCAGTCTGGCGGCATTTGCGTTTGGCTTCACCGCGGCCGGGGGCATTATGCAAGTTGGCCTGAACTTATTCATCAAGCTCTACCCGCAACATAAGGGGCGTATTACGGGGACTTTCTTCACCTTTGGCAGTCTCGCATCATTCACGATTCCGCTGATTACTGGCTGGTTATCCCAACAAAGTTTAGGGGCCGCGATGCGGTTTGATTTGATTATTGGGATTGCTGGTTTGGGCCTGATTAGCTTAACGGCGTGGGCATTACGGTCGCAACCAACTTTGACGAGTCAACGCCAACAGATCAACCAAATCGACCACCAAATCATCAAATTATTGAATCAACGTTTTGAAACGGTGACGACGATTGGCGAGCTCAAACAACAAGCACAATTGCCGGTATTAGACGCTAGTCGCGAACAACGAGTCTTGGACCGTGTCGCCCAGCAGAGTCAACAAGCGCAACATACGCCATATTTACAAGCCATTTACAAAACGATTATGGCCAATTCACGGGCTTACCAAACCACGAAAACGGAGGAACAAACACATGATTGATTACGTTACGGCCGGAGAATCACACGGGCCCCAATTAACCGGTATCTTAACCGGCTTACCAGCAGGTTTAACCATTGACGTTGATGCCATTAATGCCGCTTTAGCGGCGCGACAAGGCGGCTTTGGCCGCGGCAATCGCCAACAAATTGAACACGACACGGTCACGGTCACGGGTG
The DNA here is from genome assembly GCF_000498955.2 of Lactiplantibacillus fabifermentans DSM 21115. Lineage (GTDB taxonomy): Bacteria > Bacillota > Bacilli > Lactobacillales > Lactobacillaceae > Lactiplantibacillus > Lactiplantibacillus fabifermentans. The sequence continues at coordinate 6,952 of NZ_AYGX02000140.1, forward strand.
GGTTACGCCATGGGGTGACATTAGGGTCGCCCCTAGCATTAACGATTCAAAATCGCGACCACGCCCATTGGCAACAAATTATGGATCCGGTTAGCCCAGCTACTCCAGAAAATAGTTTGCGACAAGTCACGCGACCGCGACCGGGGCATGCGGATTTAGTGGGCGGCATGAAATATGGGCACCGCGATTTACGTAACGTGTTAGAACGCTCTTCAGCGCGGGAAACGGCGATGCGCGTCGCGTTAGGTCAGCTCTGCAAACAATTGTTAGCGCAATTAGATATTGACTTGATTGGCTACGTGCAACAAATTGGGCCCATCCAAGTGCCAGACGACGACAGTTTGGATGTGGCGGCGTTGCGGCAGGCGGTGACCAGTAACGATTTGCGCATTGTGGCGGACCAACAAGTATCAGCAATTCATGACCTGATTACGGCGACCAAAAAAGCGGGTGATACGTTAGGTGGTGTCATTCGTGTCGTGGCGACCAATGTGCCGGCCGGCTTAGGCAGTTACACGAATTGGAATACGAAGTTAGATGGGCAATTGGCGGCTGCCGTGATGGGGGTCAATGCGATGAAAGGCGTCGAGATTGGTGATGGGTTTGCTGCGGCTGCCCGCTACGGCAGTGAAGTTATGGATTCGATTGCTTGGGATGCGACGACGGGTTGGTCCCGTTTAAGCAATCACTTAGGTGGGTTTGAAGGCGGGATGACCAATGGCATGCCCGTGATTGTCAAAGCGGCCATGAAGCCCATCCCAACCTTATACAAACCGTTACAAAGTGTCGATATCGACAGTAAAGTCACGCAAAAAGCCAGTGTCGAACGGTCCGATACGACGGCGATTGTACCCGCATCCATCGTGGTCGAAAGTGTTGTGGCCATTGAGTTGGCCCGGGCGCTAACGGCAACTTTTGATGGCAGTAACTTGGCCCGATTACAAGCGCAAGTGCACGCCTACCGGGCGGAATTGCAGGTCTATTAATGAGGCGCGTGCATACGTTAGGGCCGGCCGTAACGGACAGTTATGCGGCCGCGCAAACTTATAATCAAGCACATTGGCAGGGTAGCGCCGAAATTATCGGCCATCCGAGCTTTGAAACGCTTTTGACTAACTTGGCGCAATATCCGGGCGACTACTTGCTGATTCCGGCGGCCTTTAAGTCACCACAGTTACAAGCGAGTTGGGGCGATATCCACTATGCGTTGTTAGACACGCTGCAACTCCAAGCGACATTTATAACGCCACTTGCACCGTTAGTCGTGGTGCAGCGGTTATCGGCCGACAATCGCGTCGGTTACACGCACGCGGCGACCGCGCAACTCTTAGCGCGCAGCGTCCATGGCGTGACCGTGCAAACCGCCGCAAGTAAATATCAGGCCTATCAGTTATATCAAAAAAACTTGGCGGCGTATGTGTTGACTAATGAAAAAAACGTCACGTTAACTGCCGATGAACGGATTATTAAACGGCTGACACCGCCGATGGTGTGGTGTCTCTATCAAATTAACGAGGTGTTGGAATGAAAAAATTGAGTACACAACCTAAAAATGGGTTACATGGTCAATTGGCGGTGCCGGGTGATAAGAGTATTTCCCACCGGGTCTTAATATTAGGGGCCGTTAGCCACGGGACGACGACGGTTCATCATTTTTTAACGGCGGCCGATTGTTTATCGACTTTGACCGCTTTACGGGCCTTAGGGGTACCGATTGAACAAGCGGGTTCGACGGTGCAAGTCACTGGCCGTGGTTGGCACGGCTTAACGGCCGCCAAACAATCGTTAGACCTTGGAAATGCCGGCACCGGCACGCGGCTATTAGCTGGTTTACTGGCAGGGCAGTCGTTTGACAGTACCTTAATCGGCGATGCGTCACTCAGTCAACGCCCAATGCAGCGCGTGGCGACGCCGTTAGCCGCCCTTGGTGCCCAAATCGACTTATCGGCCGGACATTTACCGATGCGCATCCATGGTCAAAACTTACATGCGACGCATGTTCAGATGACGGTTGCGAGTGCGCAAGTTAAAAGTGCGCTGATTTTAGCGGCCTTACAAGCCGACGGACCGAGCACGATTATGGAAACTCTCCCGACGCGTGACCATACCGAACGGCTGGTCCGGGCCTTTGGCGGTGACGTACAGACGGCCGGTGATCAGCGGACAGTAACGGTGCAACCGCGGCCACAACTGCATGGTCAAACCTTAACGATTCCCGGGGACATGTCGTCGGCAGCTTTCTTCATGACCGCGGCAGCAATCGTGCCACATTCCCAAGTGACGTTAACGGATGTCGGTTTGAATCCGACGCGGACTGGCTTATTACAAATCTTGCAACGCATGGGTGGTCAAGTGACGGTCACCCCGCAAGTCAATCCGGGCGAACCACTGGGAACGGTGACCGTTACTGCCAGTCAGCTCCGGCCAATCACCTTAACGGCTAGTGACATTCCGGCAGTCATTGACGAATTACCACTAGTTGCTTTGTTGGCGGCAACTGCTAACGGCGTGAGCCGGATTACGGGCGCGGAAGAATTGCGCTACAAAGAAACGGACCGGATTGCGACGATTGTTGCCGAGTTACGCAAGTTAGGGGTCAACATCACGGCGTTATCCGATGGTTTCGTCATTGATGGCCGGTCACCATGGCACGTTGTTGATTCGCAATTGGCGAGTCACGGCGATCATCGGATTGGCATGATGCTAGCCATTGCGGCGTTGCGGGTATCGACGCCGTTACAACTGACAGACGCCGGGGCGGTCGATATTTCGTATCCGACATTTTTTGATGATTTAGCGCAGTTATTACCAGCAAAGGCGGTGCTAGCATGACGAAAGTGTTAATCAATGGTCTCGGACTGATTGGGAGTTCGTTGGCCTTAGCCATCAAACAAGTTGCGCCGGCCGTCACGATTGTGGGCAGTGACAGGCAGTCAGCAACTTTAAGCCAGGCCCAAGCGCATCAAATCGTTGATGAAGTTACGACCGATTTCTCAAAGGCAGCTTTAGCAGCCGATGTCATTATTTTAGCGGGTCCGGTCAGTGTGATTACGGCGAATTTAGCCGAGTTGGCGACGTTAACTTTAAAACCGCACGTCTTAGTGACCGATGTTGGTAGCACCAAACAGAGTGTCATGCGCGCGGCACGACCGTTGCAACAGCAAGGCATCACCTTTATCGGCGGTCATCCGCTGGCAGGGTCCCATAAGTCCGGCGTGTTAGCGGGGCGCGCCAATTTGTTTGAAAATGCGTACTACTTGTTGGTGCCAGGCTTGGCTGATACTGCCGCTATCCAACAACTTCAACAGTTATTGCGGGGTTTACATGTCAAATGGTTGACGGTCACCGCCATCCAGCATGACCGGTTGGTGAGTCAAATCAGCCATCTGCCACACGTGGTGGCGGCCGCCTTAGTGAATCAGACACAAAATACGCTGGCCGATTCACCCCTTGGGTTACGACTAGCGGCGGGCGGGTTTAAAAGTATCACGCGGATTGCTTCGGCGGACCCGACCATGTGGACGGCTATCTTGTTGAACAACGCCACCCAAATAACCAGTGGTTTACAGGGATATATTGATGAACTAACTCAAGTTCAGGCTGCGATTACCGCCAAAAATGAGCCGGCCATTACCCGATTTTTCACCCAGGCCAAAACAACTCGCGACGCTTTAGGTCCCGAACGTTTGGGCAGTTTACCAAACTTTTACGATTTATTTTTAAATGTTCCGGATCAAGTGGGCGCATTAGCCGATGTGACGCAGCGGTTAGCGGCGGCGCGGCTTAATTTAGTGAATATTCATATTTTAGAAATTCGGGAAGAAGTCGACGGGGTCTTACAATTAACGTTTGACTCTGCCGCCACCCAAACTCAAGCGGCGCAGTTATTGGCCGCGGCCAACTATCAGATTGTGAGGAAAAGCTAATGGAAGCGATATTAATTGGATTCATGGGAAGTGGCAAAACGACGGTCGGCCAATTATTGGCGCAACGATTACAAACGGCCCATGCCGACTTGGATGATTTGATTGTCCAAGCTGCGGGGCGCCCGATTACGCAAATTTTTGCGGAACACGGAGAGCCATACTTTCGGGGGTTAGAGCAACAGACCCTCCGCCAAGCGATGCGAGGTGCCGGCGTGTTATCAACGGGCGGTGGCACTCCTACCGTGGCGGCAAATGCGACCATTTTGACGCACAGTCCGATTCCGGTCATTTGGCTGCAAGCTAGCGATGCCACGATTTTAAAGCGGGTCACCGGCGATACGCAACGTCCGTTAGTCAATGAGTTGAAAGTCGATGAGCTATTAGCCTTAAAACATCGCCGCGAACGATTGTATGCCGCGGCGGCTGATTTAATTATGCCGACCGATGCGTTAACCCCCGTAAAAATTGTCCAGGCGATCACTGACTGGTTGGCACAACCGCAAGTTCATCGCGCTTAGTAAGTTAACTAGGCATTGGGTAGTTGACGCGCAATACTTAACTTTGAAGGGCCCCGCTAACTTATTAATAACACTCACCGCAATTCACTCACTATAATCAGAGCTAAAAGTAGGGTGGTGAGTAGCGTGGCACAGTTAAAAAAGTATGAGTTTCTGGGCGTGTATGGCGTCTTGGTTGGCTTATTCGTTTTGTTAGAATCGTGGCCGATGCATTTATGGCAAGATACGCTGTTGCGACTTGGTATCGCGGGATTGGCGTGTGCTTGGTATCGGTGGCGGTTTAAGCATTGGTCGTTTTGGCGGCCCGCGTTACCACTTTGGCGCCAACTCGTGATTAGCTTAGTGGTGTTTGCTCTTGTATTTCCGAAAAACGCCGGCATGTTAGAAAATACGTATTACACTTTTTATCAACCCGTTAAGTTGATTTTACCGGCGATTTTAATCGGGATTGGCCCGGCGGTGATGGAGGAAGTCTTTTGCCGCGGGTTACTGTTAGCCGGTTTTTGGTGGTTGTTAGCCCGGACCAATCCGTTTAATCGCTACTTTGGCGCTAGCAGTCTGAGTGCAGTGATCTTTGCGGTGACGCATTTAAATAATTTATTTTATGGGAACGCCGTATCGACGGTCTTATTTCAAGTGGCCGAAACGTTTGTGATGGGCTTAGTGCTAGCCTTGATTACGCTAGCAACCCATGCGCTCTGGGGCGCGATTGGCTTTCACTTTTTGTTCGATTTAGCGCCGATTGGGACTTTTGATATGAGTACGCCACTGACGGTTAGCGAGTTTGGTTTTGAAATGTTGACGTTAATTCCGATGTTGCTCGTGGCGGTGATTGGGTTATGGTATTTAGCCCGTCGCCAAAAATAAAGTCTTCGAATGTTGGCCTCCAGCAAGTTAACTTGCTGGAGGGATGTCTTTTTTAATGACACCTATTATTTGAACAGTACAATACAGGAGTCACCACTAGTGGTGACTCCTGTATTGTGTCTAATCGATAGCGACAATTGATCAGTATCCGAAAGTTTGCTCCCAGACTTTTGGTGTCAAAACATGGCAATAATCAAATAAATATTCAATATCGTAATAATACCAGCGAGCGCGTAACCGCCCCAAGTGGTCCACCACCGATTAACGTGGGCCCCCATTAATTGGGGATTACTAGTCAGTTTGACCATCGGGAATAAAGTAAATGGTAAGGCCACACTCAACGCGACTTGCGCATAAATGATCAAATTTTCAAAAGTTTGGTCTTGAAAGCCGACGAGACAACCGATGATAATAATTGGAATCAAGGTGACTAAGCGGGTGAGTAACCGCCGTTGCCATAAGGGCAGGCGAATATGCAAGTAGCCTTCCATGACGATTTGTCCCGCTAAAGTACTCGTAATCGACGAAATTAGGCCGGTGATTAATAGCGCAAATGCAAATAGCCAACTCATCATGGGACTAGCTAAGCTGCCGACGACCGCCGTACTTTTTAGCCCGTTAAAAACGGCTTGCAAACTGGCTAAGGCATGACTGTGGCCGAAAAATAGGGTGCCACCTAAGACTAATAATAGCGCGTTGATTAAAAAGGCCGCCACTAAATGGACGTTCGAATCCCAGTTGGCAAAGCGCAATGCTTCGTGAACTTGCTTGGGGTCATGATAGTCGTAGCGCCGGCTTTGAGCGAGGGACGAATGTAAATATAAATTGTGCGGCATAATCGTGGCCCCTAAAATCCCTAAACTCAAAACTAACGCTGTGTGATTTTTGAAGATTAAGCTCGTGGGTAGTAGTCCCGCAAGCACAGCACTGCTATTAACGTGGGCGCGGCCAACTTCTAAGCCGAAAATAATGCCGACAGTTAAGATGGCTGCTAAGACCATGAATTCGATGCGACGAATCCCAAAGCGTAAAAATAAGAGCACGACTAAGACATCGCCAATGGTCAATAAAATCCCAGCTAGGAGCGGTAAGCCGAATAACAATTTCAACGCAATCGCCGTCCCAATCACGCCGGTCAGGTCAGTAGCCATCATGGCAACTTCGTTTAAAATCCAGGCGGCGTAACGCCACGGTTTCGGAAGTTGCGCGGCAATCGCTTGCGCCAAGTCTTGTCGTGCCACCACGCCTAACTTAATGGCCAGCATTTGCATGAACATCGCGACGATAATCGCTAAGGCCAGCACTGTGAGCAAGTGATATTGAAATTGGCCGCCACCCGCAAGCGAGGTCAGCCAGTTGCCGGGATCCATGTAACCGACCGCCACGAGGGCACCCGGGCCGCTGTAGGCGAGAAACTTTTGCCAAAAGGCGGTTTGATAAACGTCCGGGACGGCGACACTTTCATTAATTTCCGCTAAGCTTTTTTCGTTAGTTTTGGACAACGGCGGCCGCCTCCTGCCAGCGAGTTGCAAGGCTCGCTAAAAATTCGGCGAAGCGCTCGTCGGCGTTTAAACAAGGCATGACGTCAAAGCGGTCGCCACCGCTGGCTTTAAAGGTCTGATAATTTTGCACATTATCCTCTTCTAACGTCTCTAAGCAGTCGCACACAAATGAGGGGGTGACGATTAACACATTGCGTTTGCCAAGTTCGACTAGTTGCATTAATTTGTTCTTCAAATACGGCTTGAGCCAGGGCATCGGGCCGAACTTCGATTGATAGGCCGTGATAATCTTATCGCTAGGAACGGCAGGCATCCGAGCGGCCACCGCGGCGGTAGTTGCCCGACATTCATCCAAATACGGGTCGCCGTGATGGACCATCGCGGTTGGAATACTATGGTAGCTAAAGATGACCGCATCGTAAGTATGTTTTTGATAGGCGGTGGTGATTTTATGCGCTAAGAGTTGCTGGTAATCCGTTTCATCATAAAAATGTTTGATGATGGTCATCGGCACCGCCGCGGCTTCCGCCTGATTAATAATGGATTGGTGCGTGCTTTGGGTGTATTGGGGGAAGAGCGGCAAAACGGTGATATGCTCACAGCCGTCCGCGTGCATGGCTTGCAAGGTGGCCGCAATATCGGGTTGGCCGTAAGTCATCGCCAAACGGACGTCCCAGTCTGGCAACGCGGCTTGAACTTTAGTCGTTAATTGTTGACTATAAACGATGAGCGGCGAACCGGCTGGTAGCCACGTGTCACGATAAAAAGTGGCTGACCGCCACGAACGCATCGGTAAGATGATGCCACGTAAGAGTGGTTGCCACAACACTTTAGGCATTTCAATAACGCTTTGGTCGCTCAAAAATTCTTTTAAGTAGCGTTTCACATCCGGCGTTTGGGGACTAGCCGGGGACCCTAAATTGACGAGTAATAATCCAGATTTCATAACGACGCCTTCTTAGACTTATTATTAAATAAATAATAGCATAAATCATTTGTTGCGCGGGGTGAAAATGGCTTAACAATGCGGTTTATCGTGTGATAACTTAACCAGTGTTAGCAAACTTTATACATAAATACCCGCATTTGACAGCGCGACAAATGCGGGTAAAAAATTAATGATGTTGTTTTCGTTTAGAATTTAAATAGTAGCCGGCATAACAGATGGCCACAAACGGTAACGTGTAATACAGGGCGATGCGTTGATTTGGATCAAACCAAATCAGTAAGCACGACAGGGCACTTAAAATAAAGGCCAGCCATGGCACCACTGGATAACCCGGTGTTTTGAAAGCCAAGTCCGCCAGATTTTGTCCACTTTTAACGTAGGCTTTGCGAAAGTTGATTTCTGACAAAGCAATCGCCATCCACACAATGACGACGGCTAACCCGGAAATCGAGACTAAGACGAGGTATACCGAACCGGCCGCGTAAATACTAGATAGTAGTGCTAAGATACCACCGAGCATACTGGTCATTAAGGCAATTAATGGCACGTCACGCTTGGTGGTGCGTTTGAAAACTTTCGGAATGGTGCCTTCATTAGCTAACGACCACAACATCCGCGTCGACGCGTATAGGCCGGAGTTGGCCGCCGACATGATGGCAGTCAAGACGACAAAGTTCATCAAGTCAGCGGCATAAGGAATGCCAATTTCTTTGAAAACGAGCACAAACGGACTTTGCGTCACGCCGGCTTGTTTATATGGAATCAACGCGGCCATGACAAACATACTGCCAATGAAGAAAATAATGAGGCGCCATAACGTGGTCCGAATGGCGGTCGGAATCGTGTGGGCCGGGTCTTTAGTTTCACCGGCCGTGATACCGATGAGTTCGGTACCGGAAAAGGCAAAGTTAACGGTCAGCATAGTCGTAAAGACGCCGCCAAAGCCGTTGGGAAACCAGCCATTTTTCGTATAATTGCTCAGTAACGGTGCACTAGTGTGGCCGTGGAGGGGTAACCAGCCAACAATCGCTAAGCCCCCGAGGACGATGAAGGCAATGATGGCAATCACTTTGATACTAGCGAACCAAAATTCAGCTTCCGCAAACCAGCGGACGGATAAGGCGTTGATCGTGAAAATGACGACCATGAAAACGAGACTCCAAATCCAAGTCGGAATGTGGGGAAACCAATTTTGCATAATCAGACCAGCGGCCGTGAACTCGGAACCGAGTGCGATGGTCCACGTCAGCCAGTACAATACGGCGACCGTAAAGCCGGTCCCGGGACCAATATATTTTTTGGCGTAGACGTGAAAGGCGCCCGTGTACGGCATTGCCACGGCGAGTTCGCCGAGACACAGCATGACTAAGTAGACGAGGATTGCGCCAATCGTGTACGCTAGTAAGGTACCAATGGGCCCAGCCTCGTGAATCGTGTAACCGGAACTTAAGAAGAGCCCGGTCCCAATGACCCCACCAAGGGAAATCATCAAGACGTGCCGGGATTCCATTTGCCGGTTCAGGTGGGTTTGTTTTGACATTAAGTATGAGCCTTCCTTGAAAAAGATTGTTAATTAGAATATGATGAGTAAATTGCCAATGCAATTAGAATAACATAATTTTGGGTCAGAAAGGAAACTGATTATGCAAGTTTTATCATTAAATGACCGTTTAAAACAGGGGCCGGTCGTCTTAGATGGGGCGATGGCTACTGAACTTGAAAAGCGTGGGGTCGCGACCGATAGTGCGTTGTGGTCGGCGACCGCCATGTTAGATCACCCGCAAGCCATTACAGCAGTACATCAAAGTTATTTTGCGGCCGGGGCGCAAATTGCGATTACTAATACGTATCAGGCCAACGTGGCCGCCTTTGTGCAAGCAGGCGTCTCCGCTGAAAAAGCGCGCCCATTAATTCAACAAGCCGTTCAAATTGCCAACACTGCGCGCGATAACTATGCCCAAACGCATCCGGACTTTCAAGGCTATGTGGCTGGGAGTATTGGGTCATACGGCGCTTATTTGGCGGATGGGAGCGAGTATACCGGTAAATATCACTTAGATGAAGTCGCGTATCAAGCCTTTCATCGCGAACGGCTGCAACTCATTACGGCGGTTGGCGTGGATGTGCTGGCGCTTGAAACGATGCCGAACTTTGCGGAAGTTCAAGCGTTAGTTCATTTAATTACCGCTGAATTTCCCGCGCAACCATACTGGGTCAGCTTTAGTATTGCTGATGCCCAGCACTTGTGGGACGGTACTGATTTAGCGACCGCTGCCAAATGGGTTGCCGCCCAACCGAACGTCGTGGCAGTGGGGGTCAATTGCACGCGGTTAGAAAATATTGAACCGGCGTTGCAGACGTTACGTGATGCGGTTGAAATTCCGTTGATTGTTTATCCTAATTCTGGGGATGAATACGATGCGGTCACGAAGACGTGGCAAACAACCGACGCCAGTCACACTTTCGATCAGTTCGTACCCAAGTGGTTAGCCGCGGGCGCCAACATCATCGGCGGCTGCTGTCGCACGACCCCGGCTGATATTCAAACCATTGCGCAGTTGATTAACGGTTAGCGGGTCTTTCCAAGGATTGGTAAAGCCGGAATTGCCGTTGTGAGTCAGCAGCAATTCCAGTAGCCGTGGCGACCGGTTCGAGCCAAAAAGCGGTCTCGAACCTCACTTTGAAGCTCGGCCCGGCCCGCCAATCTTCAAAGATGTCGGTGGCGTAAGTCCGGCCAAAAGCATGCCGAACTAACGCCACTTGCACGGCAACTTCCATTGCTGCTAACTCACAACTGAATTGATCTCGTAATGAGTAAATGCGGCTCGTTTTAATGAAACCGTGATTAATTGGTATATCAGTGATATGGCTGAGTTTGGTCAGTTGATTGTAAATTAGAGTTGCCGCTAAAGTGTTTTTTTCAAAGGTGTGCCAGTTTATATGGATAATCGTGAAAAGCTCAGTTAATCGAGATTCACCGATATTTGGAAAGACCCTGTTTAGCACACAAAATTGCTGCTTTGTTTAAAAGGTGCAATCAAATCATGGTCGCACCATTTTACGTTGGTCGTGACTTCTGTTGGTAATGTATGAACTATATGCCATCCATTGTGACAGCGGCATCGTCGGAATCAGGGATGGCGTTGTTACAGACCTGCCAACTTCCATTTCCCAGCATAAAAGTGGGGCTAATGTTAGTCGCCGTTATTATCGTTAGCTTAAGTTGAATAATCGGTAGTTAATAATGAAAATTATCTAATCAAAAAAGCACCGGACATTGCAATTTGACGCAATGTGCGGTGCTTTAGTTATGGTTACGATTAGGCTTTATTTGTAAGCTTTAACCGTAACTTTTTTGTTAGCTGATAAGACGTGGAAAGTCTTGACGGTCTTGCTACCAGACTTCTTGGAAGTATAGTAACCAGCAACGGCAGAGGTGTGTTTAGCACCTTTGGCACTGATCGTCTTAGTGAAGGTCAACTTGTTGTTGAGTTTCACGTATTGCTTACCGTTGTAGTTCGTAATCCGAACGTACGTGGCGGCGTGCTTCTTGGCTAAAGCTTTGGTGCTAACTTTAACGGCCCCGGTAACTTTAATGGACTTGTTACTCTTGGTCTTTTGTGAAGCTAATTTTGAAACGCTATAAGCATATTGCTTAACAGCAGGTTTAACGGCTACGTTGACTTTTGGTGAGTTCGTGTTGAACTTCTTCACCGTCTTGCCATTTGCGTCCGTGGTTGTGGTGTAATAACCAAGGGTGGCACTGGTATGGTAAGCACCCTTAGCGCTAATAGTAGCATTGAAGCTACCATTAGTTGCTAATTTGATATATTTAGAACCGTTGTAGTTGTTGATACGAACGTAAGTCGCGGGGTTCGTTTTGGCAGCCGCGGCGTTAGCAACTGCTGCGGAACCGGTGACTTTAACGGACTTGTTGTCACTCGTCTTCGCGGATACAAAGTTCTTTACCGTATAAGCGCTGACGTATGGTTTAACCGCCACGTTAACTTTCTTAGATAATTCCTTGAAAGTCTTAACGGTGTTGCCTTTAGCATCGGTCGTAGTTTCGTAATAACCGGCTGTTGCGGAAGTGTGGTAAGCACCCTTGGCACTGATAGTCGCATCAAATGATAAATCGTTGTTTAATTTAACGTATTGCGAGCCGTTGTAGTTGTTGATGCGAACGTAAGTCGCTGGGTGGTTCGTGGCTAATTCGGCAGTAGCGACCGCCAACTTACCAGTGACTTGAACGGATTGGTTATTGTTAACCTTTTGAGAAATAAAGTTATTGACGTTATAAGCATATTCCTTCGTATAAGAAACATCGCTTAATTGCTCGAAGTAGGCTTGTGAATCCTTAGCATCGCTATCTTCGATGTAAACGCCAAGTTTAACGGTGTTGGCACTAGCTTTATAGCCGGCATAGTTGGGTGCGGGCACGTCAATGATCGTTCCGGCCGTCCCACCTTGTTTGCCAACTTCAACGGTTTGCGTCTTGCCATCTTTAGTAATCTCAATAGAAGTTGGGTCTTCAGAGTAAGTCCGGTTGGCTAGTTCACTCTTTTCTTTCGCATTGTAATAGTTAACAGCGGTCGTTGGCGTGAATGTCTTGCCATCGGCGCTTAACTTCAAGGTGATTGTCTTCGACTTGGTAATGTAACCTTCAATGGTTGGTGTGGCAACGGTTACCGTGCCACCGGGAACACAGGTGACGTCTTTAATGGTCATCGTGTGGGTCCCACCATTTTTCGTAATGGTAAAGTTAGCGTCTTGCTTAATCGCCGGCGCCGTTGTATCGGCTTGGGCCGTGACGGGTTGATTGTTAACGGCGACCGTCGTTAAAGCGGTACTGAACAATGCGAGCGCTGTCATTCCTGTGAAAAGTAACTTGTGTTGGTTCTGAGTAGAACCGAAAGATTTGTTAAACATAGCTATTGAACTCCTTTTTTTTATTTGCTGATTCCCCTGAATAGCTAAGTCCATTATAGTTAACTAGATAAAATTTGTCTGCATTTTTATTAATGTTATTATAATAATCAGCTTTTAGCTGCAAAAATAATGATCCGATAAAACACCTGAAAACGGTGGGGTGTTGGTCGTTTAGACGGTTAGTTGATTAATTGAGTAGCAACTTATATTTTTAATAGAAATAATTTTGGTGATAAATGCCATAAAAAAACAACTAACCGGCTGGGGTTAGTTGTCGCTTAGTAAAGTAAGAACATTAAAACTAATTGAATCGCAATATTAATCATTAAATGCAACCGCAAGCGGCCATAGGATTGTTGGACGAACCAAATCGCAATGACCACCGCAATGGCCACCATTGTTTGCCACGTGAGCGGTTGTAAGAAGATTGTTACGACCAAGATGGCGCCAGTAACGGCGGAGACAATCTGATTGATTTGCCGTTGTTGGCTGAAACTTGGGACATACAAGAAGACGTAACTCGCAACCACTGGGGTGAGCTCCCATAAGAAGGTCGTTGACAAATAATTGTTTTGTAAATAAAAGACGGCGACCGGAATGGTATACGTCATAATAATACTGAAGACGACTAGGCCAAAGTAGTTTTGCATCCCTAAGCGTGGAATGGCCATCACAAATAGCCAAACACTACACGTTAATAGTAAGTATAGTAATTCCGATTCACTGGCGATAATATTCGTGAAGGCTAGGGCGACCGAAACGCCAATGGCAATCAAACTCCACTGCGCCGGGATGCGTCGATCTAAAATAATGAAGATTGCCGCTGATACAGCTAAGGTGTAGCCAATGAGCGGCAACTGGGCGGCTGAAAACTCCGCCGTTTTGAATGAGCGACCGTAATCTAAGGCGACCCACCAACAAATGATGCTTTGCAAAATCGTAAAAATGGCGAGGTGCACATAATTGCGTTGTAACTTTAATTTTCCAATTCGAATCATAGGCTAACATCTTTCTTTAGAGTTAATATTTCAATCCTAACGATAGCGAATCTAACAGTCAATAATTTGATAAGAATCTTTAAAAAAAACGTGGATTGTGATAAAGTTACATAGTTATGAGCCGTTCCCGAAAGGATAAGAGTTGGGTTTCTGCCGTGGTGGTTGAAACGTGCTCTGCGGGGCAGCGAGCTGCGCTTAGCAACGTAACGTAACCGAACCGATGCCAAACCCGCATCAATCCCGTTACGCGGCTAATGCTCACTAGCTTTACGCCCCACAGACCACTCTTAGATGCCTTGTAACCGAACTAATCAAGGGGGAATTTAAAGTGAGTGAAAGACACCTATTTACATCAGAATCAGTATCCGAAGGTCATCCCGATAAAATCGCGGACCAAATTAGTGATGCTATTTTAGATGCTATGTTGGAACAAGACCCGCAAGCCCGGGTCGCCGTTGAAACTTCTGTGACAACGGGGTTAGTGCTCGTCTTTGGTGAAGTTTCCACCAAAGCCTACGTCGATATTCAAAAAGTTGTGCGTGACACCATCAAGTCAATTGGTTATGTCGATGGCCAATACGGTTTCGATGGTGACAACTGTGCCGTCTTAGTTTCATTAGACGAACAATCACCTGATATTGCGCAAGGGGTCGATGATTCCTTGGAAACCCGTGAAGGTGACGCGGATCCATTGGACCAAATCGGTGCTGGTGATCAAGGGATGATGTTTGGCTATGCCATTAACGAAACCCCTGAATTGATGCCATTACCAATCGCGTTGAGCCATCGCTTAATGCGTAAGATTGCGGAATTACGTAAAAACGGCACGATTAAGTGGTTGCGGCCTGATGCCAAAGCCCAAGTGACCGTGGAATATGATGCCGACAATCAACCAGTGCGGGTCGACACGGTCGTTGTGTCCACGCAACATGATCCTGATGTCGAATTAGACGAAATTCGGCAAACGGTCATTGACCAAGTCGTTAAAGCGGTTATTCCAGCTAATTTGTTGGATGACCAAACGAAATACTTGGTTAACCCTACTGGTCGCTTCGTGATTGGTGGGCCGCAAGGTGATGCTGGCTTAACTGGTCGGAAAATCATCGTTGATACCTATGGTGGGTTTGCTCATCATGGTGGTGGGGCCTTTTCTGGGAAAGATGCCACTAAAGTTGACCGCTCAGCAAGTTATGCGGCGCGTTATATTGCCAAAAACATTGTTGCAGCGGGCTTAGCGGACCAAATTGAAGTCCAATTAGCATATGCCATTGGGGTTGCACAACCGGTTTCAATCTCCGTTGATACGGCCGGCACTAGCAAAGTGAGTGATGAAGCGTTAATTAACGCCATTCGCAAACACTTTGATTTACGGCCAGCTGGGATTATTAAGATGTTAGACTTACAACGGCCAATTTACCGCAAGACGGCGGCTTATGGTCATTTCGGTCGGACTGACATCGACTTACCTTGGGAACATACTGACAAGGTGGACGAATTAAAAGCTGAATTTAACTAATAAAAACGTTTCGGGCACGCAGGCTTGAACGGTCTGTAGGTACTCGACGCTAAAAGCGACCTTTATTAAGGGCGCTTTTTTTGTGGCGTGCGTTTGGGTTATATTGGTTGCACCAGTGGTCTTGCCGCTGCCAGCTGACCGTAATTCCAGCCGCCATGGGGACCGGTCCAAGCCTGAGGGGCGGTCTTGGGCCTCGCTTTTGAGCCTAAAAAGCAAGTCTCAAAAGACGTCCGTGGTGTAAACGGAATACAACCCAATCCCGTTAACGCCACCCGCATGGCGGCTTCCATTACGGTCAGCTGCCAGCTAGATTGATTTTTAGATGATAATAGTGTCACGCCAATTCAGTTTGGTGGTTGGTGCCAAGTTGATGATAAATAAGCGTATGACATGACTTTTCAGAAGCGTCTAGTTCAGCTAGTTGATTATAATGAGGTCAGTTGGTAGTGAAATTACCAATGTTTGGAAAGACTCATCTGTCCTTTTATGTATACCGGATAAAGTTTTTTCAGCAAAATAAGCACTATCAAAACAAATAATCGTGCTTCCTACCAACATGGTTTTAAGCACCACCGTAAGTTTTCTATACAAAAAAGGTTCGACACCACACGAAAAAGGAAGTGTCACCAAACTAAGCAGTAAGTTATGAAAGGGAAAGTGAATTATGCAACAACGTAAAACCAACGTAATGGCGGTTACGGTCGCCATTTACGTCGCTACATTTATGAGCGCCATTGAAGGGACGATTGTGTCCACGGCGCTGCCGACGATTGTCGGGGATTTACATGGGGTCGCCTTGATGAACTGGGTGTTCTCGATTTATTTGTTAACTAATGCCATGATGACACCGATTTATGGGAAGTTAACTGATTTGGTCGGTCGTAAACCGGTCATGCAAACGGGATTAATTATTTTTATTATTGGGTCAATGATGAGTGGGTTATCCGATTCGATGCCAGTTTTGATTTTCTGGCGCGCCATTCAGGGGATTGGCGCCGGTGCGTTGATGCCGGTCTCGATGACGATTATTGCTGATATTTATTCATTTGAACGGCGGGCCAAAGTGCTCGGCTTCAACAGTTCGGCGTGGGGGATTGCGTCGGTGCTGGCACCGTTAATTGGGGGCTTGATCGTTGATAAGTTGAGCTGGCACTGGATTTTTTTCATTAATGTGCCGGTCGGTTTGATCACGTTATTCCTGTTCCAATTTTATTTACGGGAACCCAAACGACACAACAAAGTTAAAATCGACTACCTTGGTAGTTTCTGGTTAATGCTATTTTTACTCGGCTTAATGCTGAGTTTCCAATTGTTAGGCAATACGACAATTAGCTGGGCGAGTGTCGTGATTGCGTGGGTCGTCAGCGCGGCCAGTTTATGGTTGTTCATTCGGCGTGAAAGTCATACAGATGAACCGGTTATTTCAATGGACTTATTTAAAAACCGGACATTCGTCATTCAAAATGCCGTGGCCGCTTTGATTAGTGGTTTCTTGATGGCCGTGGAAGTTTATATTCCAACGTGGACGCAAGGTATCTTAGGTGTACCGGCATCCTTAGCGGGCTTTGCCGTCACGCCGAGTTCGTTGATGTGGATTGTCGGGTCATTTGTGACCGGTCGCTTATTGGCCAAATGGGCCCCACGTAAAATTTTGTATTTAAGTTTATGCTTTATTTTTGTCACCGGTCTTTGCTTGGCGTTGTTGCCAGTTTCGACCGCGTTTGGCTGGTTCTTCTTAATTACGGCGATTGGTGGGGTCGGTTTCGGGATTACGATTACCGCTACCACGGTCACTTCGCAACATTTAGTCTCATCGGAAAATGTCGGGGTGGCGACGTCGTTTAATACGTTGAGTCGGACGATTGGGCAAACGTTAATGATTTCGGTCTTTGGGATTGCTTTGAACGTTGGGATGAACCAAGGAATTTCCAGTCATGCGGGCACCAATATGGCGATGATGAATAAATTAATCAATCCGCAAACTGCCACGGAATTACCGACGAAGTTATTACCAACTTTGCATGGTATTTTGTATACGGGTCTGCATTGGGTATACTTGATTGGGTTGGCTTTGATCGTGTTGGCCTTTATCGTCAACAGTTTAGACCGGGGTCCCCAAATGACGGCTGCCCAACATGCGGCTAAGTTGAATAAGGACTGATTTAAGTACCATGAAAAAATGGGTTAAAATTACGAGTATCATCGTTGTCATTTTGGTCGTATTGGGATTGGGCGGGTTGGCCGGGGTGCATCATGCCATCTATCAACCGTCCGAAACGGCCCAACAAGTCGCCAAAAAGGCCACCACGACAACTAACAAGTACACGTACTATAAAGGTTATGGTGGCAAAACGAGTGTGATTTTTTATCCGGGGGCGTTAGTGTCGCCGAATAGTTACAGCATTTGGGCAGAAAATTTGGCCCAGCATGGGTATAACGTCTATGTCATGCATTTTCCGCTAGCTTTGGCGGTATTAGCCGGTAACCAAGCGAACGCCGTGCCCCGCGCAGCCCGCCATAATTACGTTATCGGTGGGCACTCCCTCGGTGGCGTGATGGCCAGCCGCTATGCGCATGATCATCAGACGGCCGGGCTTAAAGGCGTCTTTTACTTGGCGAGTTATCCCGATAAAAAGGGTGATCTGTCTATGACGCATTTAGCCGGCTTGTCCGTGACCGCTTCTCGTGATGGGGTCTTGAATTGGCAACATTATCGAAAAAATCGCCGGTATTTGCCGAAAAATACCACGTTTACGTCGATTAAAGGTGGTAACCACGGTGGGTTTGGGAGTTACGGTCATCAAAAAGGTGATCACCAAGCAACCATCAGTAATGCGCAACAACAAACGGCCATTAGTCAGCGATTAGAACACTGGTTAGTGGGATTACAATAAGCTCAGTTAAACGTAGTATCACGATTTAGCGTGGTATTGCGTTTTTTTGTGGCTCATTTTCAGGTAGGTAAAGCGCTAACTTATCGGTTATAATAAAGTTAATTATTGGTTCGTTGTTGCAATAACTTCATAAAATGCAAAGAAGGCGATTGAGATGTCACCCAAAAGCAAATGGGGGTTAAGGGGCTGTTACTTGGTGGCGGATTTATTACTGCCGTTTCCAGTGCTATATTTATACTTTTTACCAGCGATTATGGTCAACGACTTAACGACTAATGGTTGGAAGATCCAACTGTTCAAGTTGGGATTACTATGTAGCATGAAATTCTTGATGTGGTCGTTGCCAGTGTTAGGATTTCTAATTTGGTGGCGTTATCGGGTCCAACATCCGTGGTTTTATGAAAGTTGGTTAGTCCTAGTTTTGGCTGCCAGTAGTTTTGTCCAGTACGCGGCTCCCGGTGCTGAGACAACTTGGAATGCCCCCATGTTTAGCATTGTGCTGGGATTCATTTGGTTGTTTGCGGTCACCGAAGTTTGCTCACGCCGGCGCCGATTACCGCCACTTAATTTTTATTGTTTTTTCGATAATAGTCGCTAACAAAAAAAGGCCTAGCCAATGATTGGCGAGGCCTTTATCGTTTTTGAATGGCGATTAAATAAGGTGGAAAATGCACTTGGTTAATGAAGCCATATTGTAAGACTTGATAAGCGTGTTGATCCAAGTGTTCCACGTGGTCTAACACGGCTTGCGCTTCGGTTTGACCACCGGGATGGCCACTGTACACGAGTAAGATAATGACGCCATTCGGAGCTAAACGGGCTTCCAAGGATTCAATGGCCGTGAGCGTGGTGGCTGGTTTGGTGATAATATTTTTATCGCCACCGGGGAGATAGCCGAGATTAAAAATGGCGCATTTAATCGGTTCTTCAGCCGGAATCACGGCGGCTAAAGTTTCGTGGCCAGCATGCGTCAAAGTGACTTGATTGGTGAGCCGTTCTGCTTTGAGGGCGGCAGTCGTGGTATCGATGGCACTTTGTTGAATGTCAAAGCCATACACGCGGCCATGCGGGCCGACTAATTGCGCCAAATAAACCGTGTCGTGACCGTTGCCGACCGTTGCATCGACGACGTGATCACCGGGGTCGACGACTTGATTAATCAAAGTATGGCTAAATGCTAAAGCCGAACTAAGTTGGATAGTAGAACACTCCTTTGAGTTTGTAGGTCAAGCGGATCGTTTGAAGTTAAAATTACCTTGTCGATGGCGGGTCGTTAAGCGGGCACTGACGTAGGTGAGACAACTGCCCAGCAGCGCACCGCCAATTGTATCACTCGGGTAGTGGACGCCCACGACGATGCGGCTGGTCATCATCAATAAGATTATAAGCAAGCCGCCCACAAATAGCCATCGTTTGACCACCGGATTTTGCCAGTGTTCAAACGCAATGACTAATAAGCTGAGTACCAGCACCGTGGTCGTCGTTGAATGCCCACTAGGATAACTGTAACCGCCAATTTCAACGAGCCGCCAAGCCGTGGGTCGGGGCCGTTGAATCAGTTGTTTAACGAGATAATTGCCGTAACCCGCTAATAACCACGTATTCACCCAGAAAAAAACGGCCGCTTTACTTTGGTGACCGATAATCAATCCTAGACCAATCATCAAGGTGATGATGGTAATCGTGTGCGGATTGCCGAGTTGGGTGTACCACACCATACTCGTTTGAAACCAAGTTGGTGTGTGATGTAGCCAGTTGGCAATGCCGGTATCAAAGGCAGTTAGCCAGGCCGGACTTTGCCAAACGGCTGCCGTCCATGCGAGCCAGCCGAGGAATACTAACGTCATATAAGAATCGGCTCGTCGCCAATGTTTAAGGGGCATACCAAAACCTCCGCAAAAAATTCACTCCGATTATTATAGCATGGTTATTACATAATTTATAAAGAGACGCAATATTTGTTATCAAAAGGCGGGCTCGGCCCCTTGAAAAAGCGGGCGGGGTTTGCTACCATGAAAACAATAACTTTGCGACTCTGACAAGGATTAGTAGTCGACGATGTTTTCCAGAAACTCCGTGGTCGTTGCAAACGGGGACTCATCGTCGGCGAACTCACCTTCGAGTCATCTGGCTGAAAGCAATTGTAGGTTCAGACGTGATTTCGCGTTAAGAAAAATCAAGAGGCCATGCATTGCGTGGAATCATAGGTGGTACCGCGGAACCTCGTTTCGTCCTATAAGCGCTTTTTGCTTATAGGCTTTTTTTGTAGAGTGGACGTGGGGGCGGTTTGCGGGCGAGCATTGCCTAGCGTTGGGCCGAATGCGGTTTTGGCATTGGGACCAATGCGTAGCAAGCACAACCCGCAGCCCCACGGCCACGTTTCAGCAAAACAAAGTTAGACCAACATCAAAGTCGCAAATGCTATCAATTACATAGCATATCCAAGAAAGGGGCACAATTATGGCATACAACCATAAAGTCATCGAACGCAAATGGCAACATTATTGGAAGGAAAACAAAACTTTCAAAGCATCAGATAATACCGACAAAAAGAAGTACTACGCCTTAGATATGTTTCCATATCCATCAGGCCAAGGCTTGCACGTGGGGCATCCAGAAGGGTATACCGCAACCGACATTATGTCACGGTTGAAACGGATGCAAGGTTACAACGTGTTACATCCAATGGGCTGGGATGCGTTTGGCTTACCAGCTGAACAATATGCGTTGAAGACGGGCCATAACCCTAAAGATTTCACCGCTAAAAATATCAAAAACTTCAAACGTCAAATTCGTTCACTGGGTTTCTCATATGACTGGGACCGCGAAGTTAATACGACTGATCCAAGTTACTACAAGTGGACCCAATGGATTTTTGAACAATTATATAAAAAAGGTTTAGCTTATGAATCTGAAACGCTCGTTAACTGGGCACCAGATATGATGGGCGGGACCGTGGTTTCTAACGAAGAAGTTGTGGACGGCAAGACGGAACGGGGCGGTTACGACGTTTATCGGGTGCCAATGAAACAATGGAGCTTAAAGATTACGGCGTATGCCGACCGTTTAATTGATGACTTAGATGACATCGACTGGCCGGAAAACATCAAGGAACAACAACGGAACTGGATTGGTCGTTCGGTCGGGGCGGCCATTCGTTTCAAGGTCGCGGGCCAAGAAGATAAAGAAATCGAAGTCTTCTCAACCCGTCCTGACACGTTATATGGGGCCACTTACATGGTTTTAGCACCGGAACATGAATTAGTGAAAACTTTGACCACCCCGGAACAACAAGCGGCCGTGGATGCGTACAAAGCTAAAATCGCCACTAAGTCAGACTTGGAACGAACTGACTTGAATAAGGACAAGACCGGGGTCTTCACTGGGAGCTACGGCATTGACCCCGTTAATGGCGGAAAGTTGCCAATCTGGATTGCTGATTATGTGCTCGCTTCATACGGAACTGGGGCCATTATGGCCGTACCAGCGCACGATGACCGCGACTACGAATTTGCTAAGAAATTTGATTTACCAATCAAACCCGTCATTGCGGGTGAAAATGACTATGACGCCCAAGCCTACACCGGTGATGGCGAACATATCAACTCCGGTTTAGTGGACGGGTTAGCCAAGCAACCCGCCATTGATAAGATGATTGATTGGTTAGTTGAACATGATTGTGGTAAGAAACAAGTCAACTACCGGTTACGGGACTGGATTTTCTCACGGCAACGTTATTGGGGCGAACCAATTCCCGTAATCCATTGGGAAGATGGCGAAACGACCTTAGTACCAGAAGACGAATTGCCATTACGTTTACCAGCCACGAAGAACCTCGAACCATCCGGGACCGGTGAAAGCCCATTAGCCAACATCGACGACTGGGTCAATGTGGTCGATGAAAATGGTCGTAAAGGGAAACGTGAAACGAACACGATGCCACAATGGGCCGGGAGTTCATGGTACTTCTTGCGTTACGTTGATCCTCACAATAAAGAAGCCTTAGCTGATTACGATAAGTTACAATACTGGTCACCAGTCGACTTATATGTCGGTGGGGCGGAACATGCCGTCTTACATTTACTTTATGCCCGTTTCTGGCACAAGTTCTTGTATGACTTAGGCGTGGTGCCAACTAAGGAACCTTTCCAGAAGTTAGTCAACCAAGGGATGATTTTGGGTGACAACCATGAAAAGATGTCCAAGTCGCGTGGTAACGTGGTTAACCCCGATGATATCGTGGAACAATATGGGGCCGATACGTTGCGCTTATACGAAATGTTCATGGGACCATTGGAAGCTTCTATTCCTTGGAGTACCGATGGCTTGCATGGGGCTAATAAGTGGATTGAACGGGTTTGGCGACTCATCATTGATGACAACAACCGGGTCCGGGACCGTGTCACTACAATTAATGACGGTAAGTTGACGAAAGTTTACAACCAAACCGTTAAAAAGGTGACCGAAGACTATGAAGCCATGCGTTTCAACATTGCGATTTCGCAAATGATGGTCTTCGTCAACGAAGCCTACAAAGTTGATGACTTACCAGTCGTTTACATTGAAGGCTTAGTGAAGATGTTAGCGCCAATCACGCCACATTTATCCGAAGAATTGTGGGCCTTATTAGGTCATGAAAACACGATTACCTTTGCTAGCTGGCCAACTTACGATGAATCGAAGTTAGTTGAAGACACCGCGCAAATCGTCTTACAAGTTAACGGGAAAGTTCGTTCGCACGCCGAAGTCGCTAAAGACATGGGCAAAGATGAACTTGAAAAATTAGCTTTAGCCGATGCCAAGGTCCAAGAATTCATCGACGGCAAGACGGTCCGCAAAGTGATCGCCATTCCTGGTAAATTAGTTAACATTGTTGCTAACTAGGATACTTGCTTGATTGCCGCTTCCGGTCAGCAGTAATTCCAGCCGCCGTGGCGACCGGTTTGAGCCTGAAAAGCGGTCTCGAACCTCACTTTGAAGCTTGGCCCAACCCGCCAATCTTCAAAGATGTCGGTGCCGTAAGCTCGGCTAAAACCATGCCGAACTAACGCCACTTGCACGGCGACTTCCATTACTGCTGACCTCCAGCTAAATTGATTTTAATATGAAGATAGCTCAGTTCTGATTCTTTATCGGAGCTGGGCTATTTTTGTGTTGAGTAGTCTTAATTCGATTGTTAAGTCGCAATGATTTTAGTTGCCGTATGAATGAGGTACCGAACTACTGCGTATATAGCATTTAAATTTCGTAAGAGGATGATGCGCAATATTTAGCAGAGTCAGATCAAATTTTGAAAGAAGGCTGTTTGACGATGATTTTGCGTATGTGATTCAGATAGAATGCGCAATTGGTCAGCGGCATCCCGGAAGCAAGTTAAAGTGTGAACGTGCCAAAGTTGTTCTTAGTCGAGTGGTCTGCTCGGCTTAGAACAAGGACGTCTTTTGAGATTAGCGGGTTGGGCTGAGCTCAAAAGCGAGGTTGGCGACCGCTTTTTGGCGCCAGCCGGTCCTGGCACGAGAACACTTTAACTTGCTGGAGGATTCGTTCGAAGCTGGATTCCCATGACACCTAAAATTGGTGACCAGTGGCAAAAGCAAACTTTTGGGTAAGGGTGGGTTAGTTAAGGTTCGTTAAAAGTCACCGAGAACCCTTAAATTCAATTGCAACTTAGCGCTATTTCATCTAAAATAGTTAAGATTGAACTAAGAAAGTAGGTTACGAAACATGTCTGAGGAATCAAAGGCGAAGCAGCCGCAAAGTCCGCACGTTAATTCTGATGCTGACGCCCATGCGAAAATGGTCAAGGGCTCAGCTTGGATGACGGCCGGCAGTCTCTTTTCACGGATTCTCGGGGCAATTTATATTATTCCCTGGGTAATGTGGCTCGGCAATCACTATTCACAGGCCAACGCGTTATACGCGAAGGGCTATAATATTTATAGTTTCTTCCTATTAGTTGCGATTGGGGGTATCCCTTCCGCAATCTCTAAGCAAATTTCAGAATATAATGCTATTAATGAATACGGCGTCGGGCAACGGTTGTTCAAACGCGGGTTACTATTAACCGCCGCCTTAGGACTGTTGAGTGGCCTAATTTTGTGGTTTGGGGCTAAACCGATTGGCTTCGTCTTTGGGGGCAGTGATCCGAATGTGATTCCAGTCTTGCGGGCCTTAGCCATTGCGTTAGTAATCATCCCATCGATGTCGTTAACGCGGGGCTTTTTCCAAGGGTACCAACAAATGGCACCGTCCGCGATTTCCCAATTTATTGAACAAGTTTTCCGTGTGGTTTACATGTTGGGTGCAACGTATTTCATCATGAAAGTTCAAACGGGGGACTGGGTCAACGCGGTCACGCAATCGACCTTTGCGGCGTTTGTCGGGGCAGCGGCCAGTTTCTTACTGTTAGCTTGGTACTATTACCGGCAACGGCCGGAACTCAATCGGTTGGCTGCGCAAAGTGATGCCAAATTAGTGATTCCAGTTTGGCAGTTATTTAAAGATATTATCGTGCAAGCCATTCCGTTTATCGTGATTGATACGGCGACCACGGTCTTTAACTTGTTGGACCAAGCGACTTTCCAACCAATCATGCAAGCGACGTTCCATACTAAAGTAGTCGTTATTAATGACTTGTACGCGTTATTTGCCTTTAACGCCAATAAGTTAGTCATGATTATTGTGTCGTTAGCGTCCGCAATTGCGGTTACGGTGGTCCCATTGTTATCAGAATCGTTGGCAAGTGGGAACTTCCGCAACATTCGTAAACAATTAGAAGACGCCATCGTCTTATTCTTGTTTATTATGATTCCGGGTGCGCTCGGGATGGCGGCAGTAGCGCAACCATTGAATACGTTATTTTATAGTTATAGCCAAATCGGGACGATGATTTTACAAATCTCTGCGTTCACCGCGATTGTTTTAGGACTATTTACGGTCGTGTCAGCGTTGATGCAAGGATTGTCACGTAATCGCGATATTATTCGGTTTTATTTGATTGGGTTAGCGGTCAAATTAGTCGTGCAGTGGCCATGTATTTACTTGCTCTCGGCAGCCGGTCCATTAGTCGCAACTGCGATTGGGATGGCGGTCGCCAGCTTAATGGCCTTGTATGACTTGGAAGTCAACTTCGGTATTCGCTATGTGAAGTTATTACCTAAAGTGAACCGGATTTTGATTTACTCGATTTTGACTTATATTGCGGCCACTTTAGTCGTGCATGGACTTAACTTGATTTTAAATGAACAAAGTAAAACACAAGCATTTTTGATTGTCATCTTGGCAGTCGCAGCAGGGGGCGCGGTCTACGCGTACTTTGCCTTGAAATCCCGCTTAGCTGATCTGATGATTGGCGGACGGGCCGCTGGTTTACGGCGGAAGCTTCGGATTAAGTAGGTGAATTATGCGAATTGATAAATTTTTACATGCGATGCGAATTGGTACCCGGACTCAAGTGCGCCGGCTGATTAAAGATGGCCACATTACGGCCAATGGTGAACCAGTTTTGTCCGGCAAGCAACAAATCAATCCCGGTAGCGATGCGGTCTTTTTAGATGACGAGCAAGTTCGCTATCAACAATATTTTTATTATGTAATGAATAAACCATTAGGCGTCATTACGGCGACGGTCGACGCGCAAGCAAAAACGGTCCTCGATTTATTTAACACGACGGATTATCGGGATGATTTATTTCCCGTTGGGCGCTTAGATAAAGATACTGAAGGCGTGCTCGTCATTACTAATGACGGGGCCTTGTCACACGCTTTGTTAGCACCAGCGCATCACGTGACGAAGCTCTATGAAGCCGAGGTCACGGGCGAAATCACCGCGGAACAAGTGGCGGGCTTTAACGCGGGTATCACGTTAAAAGACGGGACGCAACTACAGCCGGCAGAAGCTGAAATCGTTGAATTTCATGAGATTGAAAACTTCACGACCATCCGGATTAAGATTCATGAAGGTAAGTACCATCAAGTTAAACGGATGATTGGCACATTGGGTGAACGGGTTGTCCAATTACAACGTATCAAGTTTGGTTCCTTACAATTACCAGTCGGTTTGTTAGCTGGTAATTATCGGGCCTTAACAGACGCCGAATTAGCTGCGTTAAAGGCCGATGCTGGTCAAGAAGAAGATTAATTAAAATAAGCCTGATGAAATTTTAAATTTCATCAGGCTTATTTATTTTGCCACTTTAAAATGGATTTGGTAACCCGTTAGCAATTTTATCGGCCTTAGCTGCCGCCCGTTCTTGTTCAACCAGGTCGGTGGCGTGGGGGTCGGCATAAATGGCAATTTTTTCGTCGACGCCTTTGAGATTGGCCATGACTTCACGTTGCGCCGCTAAGATACGGTCGCGATGGGCTTGCAGCAGGGCGCGTCGTTGCGGAATCGTGGCCGGACCTTGCATCACGGCCTCGATATAGGTACGAATATCGGCAATTTTCATGCCCGTATTTTTTAGACAACAAATCGTTTTTAGTAAATGTAAGTCGCTGTCGGTAAAGACCCGATAACCGGCCGCGTTGCGCGCCACAAAGGGGAGGAGGCCTTGTTGGTCATAGTAGCGTAACGTATAAATCGACAAATTAGTCTTCGCGGCGACGTCTTTAATGGAATAAGGTAGATTGCAAATTTAATCCGAATTTTTGGACAAATTGTTCAGCATAACCT
>NZ_AYGX02000013.1 GCF_000498955.2 Lactiplantibacillus fabifermentans DSM 21115
ACAACGATGATTACCAAGTATGCTCAAGCAGTCGACGTTGATCCCATCCCATGGATTGACCAGTTGAAGCAAGGACAGGACGTCCAGTACTTGTTGCAGGCAATTGACCGGCAAGTTGAATCAGTCAAAGAACGTGAACGTCAGCGAGAGATTAAACAGCAAGTGGCTGCAGAGCATCAGCAAGAAACGAGTACCGGTAAAATTGTCGATAC
>NZ_AYGX02000141.1 GCF_000498955.2 Lactiplantibacillus fabifermentans DSM 21115
GGTTATGCTGAACAATTTGTCCAAAAATTCGGATTAAATTTGCAATCTACCATAAACATTATTATATCAAGTTTGGTGGTTCAGTTAACTAACCGGGCCCTTGAAATTGTTAAGCTAATCAATTAATTAACAGTTAAAAATTCGTGAAAACGTTGCCGATACCGAGATTCTTATTAAATTTTACTTTGTAAAGGGACGACATGTTGTATACTGTTTTTGTAAGCACTAACAATAACAGAATGGGGATGTTCTCTTTGAGTTGGAAAGATACGTATACAACCTGGAAAAATCAAGCAACACTTGAAACAAGTTTACAACAAGAATTAACCGCCATGGCGGGGAACGACGCTGCCTTGGAAGATGCCTTCTATGAACCAATGGAATTTGGGACCGCTGGCATGCGGGGTGTCCTCGGACCTGGGATTAATCGGATGAATATTTATACTGTTCGCCAAGCAACGGAAGGGCTGGCGCGCTTTATGGATACGTTACCCGCTGATGTGAAAGAACGCGGTGTCGCGATTAGTTTTGATTCCCGTCATCATTCCGAAGACTTTGCCCATGAATCAGCGCGGGTCTTAGGCGAACACGGCATTAAATCATTTGTATTCGAAAGTTTACGGCCAACGCCCGAACTCTCATTTACAGTACGGCATTTACACACTTATGCCGGGATCATGATTACCGCCAGCCACAACCCTAAGCAATATAACGGCTACAAGATTTACGGTGAAGATGGCGGCCAAATGCCACCTAAGGAATCTGACTTGATTACGTCTTACATTCGTAAAGTTGACGATTTATTTGCGGTTGCGGTTGCCGATGAAGCGCAATTGTTAGCTGACAAGACGATGACGATTATTGGTGACGATGTTGACCAAGCTTATTTAGCTAAGGTCAAAGAAGTTACGATTAATCAAAAATTAGTCGATGAAGTTGGTAAGGACATGAAGTTGGTCTTCACGCCATTACATGGGACTGGCCGGATGCTTGGCGAAAAAGCCTTGAAGAATGCAGGCTTTAAAAACTTTAGTGTCGTTAAAGAGCAAGCGACGGCTGACCCTGAATTTTCAACGGTCAAGTTCCCGAACCCTGAATTCCCCGAAGCCTTCAAGATGGCGATTGATTTAGGTAAAAAGGAAGGCGCCGATGTTTTAATCGCCGTTGACCCGGATGCTGACCGGTTAGGGACGGCGGTTCGTCAACCCGATGGC
Organism: Lactiplantibacillus fabifermentans DSM 21115; assembly: GCF_000498955.2. Taxonomy (GTDB): domain Bacteria; phylum Bacillota; class Bacilli; order Lactobacillales; family Lactobacillaceae; genus Lactiplantibacillus; species Lactiplantibacillus fabifermentans. The sequence goes on from NZ_AYGX02000141.1 coordinate 1,215, forward strand.
GAATATGTCTTATTAACGGGGAACCAAATTGCCGCTATCTTGTTGCACTACATTTTGCAAGCTAACAAGGATGCGGGCACGTTACCAGCCAATGCGGCAGCCGTTAAGTCCATCGTTTCAAGTGAATTTGCAACGAAGGTCGCCGCTTCATACAATGTTGACATGATCAATGTTTTGACCGGCTTCAAGTACATTGCCGAACAAATCGAACATTTTGAAGCGACTGGTGAACATACTTACATGTTCGGGTTTGAAGAAAGTTACGGTTACTTAATCAAGCCATTCGTGCATGATAAGGACGCCATTCAAACGACCGTCTTATTAGCTGAAGTAGCTGCTTACTACAAGAAGCAAGGCAAGAACTTATATGATGGGTTACAAGCCTTATTCGCTGAATACGGGTACTTCCGTGAAAAGACCACTTCTGAAGAATTCGACGGTGTCGGTGGGAGCGATAAGATTGCGGCCTTGATGACCAAGTTCCGTAATGAAGCGCCAACGGACTTTGCCGGCTATGAAGTAGTTTCAACGGAAGACTTCCAAAGCCAAACGGAAACGTTCAAAGATGGTCATACGGCTGAAATTGCCTTGCCAACGGCCAATGTTTTGAAATACAAGTTAACTGATGGCACTTGGATTGCGATTCGCCCATCTGGGACTGAACCCAAAATCAAGTTCTATATCGGAACGTTAGGCGATTCACTCGACGAAGCTAATGATAAGTTAGCCAAGTTTGAAGCTGCCATTCAAGCGTTTATTAAATAATTGGGTTCTTTGTCAACGGCTGTTGATAGAGAATTTTCAGAGAAAATCAATTCATTTTCGAATTGGTTTTCTCTTTTTTATTTGAATTGTAAATTCAATACGAATACGTGTGTAAAAGTGCGACCAGTTTCTGTACCCATACGCAGTTCTTTTAATCTGTTTAATCTTACGATTAACACCTTCAAGTGGACCATTGGAGAAAGTAGTCATCATCATATTTTTGATCAATGGCAGGTTTTTCCGATATGTTTTAATCGTAGTCTCAAGCTGTGGGCTAACATTTTTTACATTGTTTAAAGTCTGAATAAATTGATCGTAATCACGGTTTCTCAAGGCGTCTACTAAGGCATGAGCTATGAAATATGTGTGCTGAAAAGTGTCAGCTAGTTCTAATCCTTGCCAAACTAGCTGTTCTTGAGTAAACCAATTTTTTAAATGTGCAAACCATTGTGGTTTGCGTTTTTCTAAGTGAGTATAGGATTTTAAAAATAGCCGCCAGTGATGTTTTAGAACGCGATATTCACGACTATCTTGTTTAAAATGATGCATTAATTGAACTCGAGTTTGATTAAGCGCCTGGAGTCCCATTTGTACTAGATGAAAATTGTCTGCAATAATTTTTGCCTGTGGAAAAATTTCATGAATAACGGATTGATATTGAGCATTGAAATCAATAACGACTTGTTTGACTTGACTACGTTCGGCTAAAGAATAATTACCAATAAAATGTCTTTTGATAGATTTATTGAGTCGATCGGGTAGAACAGATACTAACTGATGGGATTGACCATTAATTGCAATAAAGCTCATATAATGACCAGTTGAGCAAAACTCATCAAAGCACAAAGTGCTAGGTAATCCGGTTAAAGCTGTTTTTGTTTGAACTGCCAATGAATCGATGACTCGATTAATAGCTACCGGTGAAACATTAAGTTCGTCGGCAATATCTGTAATACTGATATCTTTGGTAAGTCGCAAAATAATCATTTGCTTAGTATCTTCAGAGATCTGACAATGTGCTTTTACTAATGGTGTTTGAGCACTAAAAGTATGTTGACAGACCTTGCACAAATAACGTTGCCTAGCTAGCTTGAGAATCACTGGCCGTTCTTTGATTGGTGGTATGCGAACATTAATTAGATTCGTTCCAAAACGCACTACAGGTGATTGCCCACAAAGTGGGCAAATTGAAATTGGATAAGTCAACTTAGCATAAATGAGTTGTCTATGGTTGTCAGAGTTATCAATTTTGGTACCAATGATATTTGGATCTTGGATTTAAAGTAGATCTTCGATAGAATTGTCTTGGGACGTGTTTTCTCACTTGCCTTTACTTTTACTTTGGTCGGTATGGGTGGTGCATTTGAGGACGTGTTCTTTTATTTTACACAAAAATAGGTGTCGATGAATATTTCCATCAACACCAAATATTGTAGAACCATTTTTTGTAGTTAATTGAGTTAATGCTTGAGCAAGCTTAGCACGATAGCAGTGATCAGAGTTAGTAAGAACGTTAATAGAATCATTAATGGACTAATCGGGGCAATTCCCCAACCGTAACATGCTAGTAAAACGGTCAAAACTAAGTTACCGGTGACGGCTAATCCGACCATTTTACTGGGTCGCGATTGCCAAAACTTTTGCTGAGTACGGGTCATTAAAATGGTCAGCATGGCACTAAAGATTAAATAGCAATACAGCCAAGTACTAATTGTGTTGGTTGGATAACCTTTGGTGGTAAGCCACCAGAGCCCGCCAATGCCAACCAAAGTCCAGCTAACAGCCAAGACTCCGGCCGGTAAACCAAGTCGCTTGAGATTCCAGTTCTCTGGTTGATAGGTAATCGTAGTTCGATCTGTCCCTAAAACTAACGTAACTAAATCATTTAAAATCGCTACTAGTACCATTGCGTTTAAGGTAAGTGGTATGAAGCGACTAGCTAAATAGCCAATCGTTAGCAATAAAGTTAATTCGGCCGTTCGGGATAATTTGGTGATTGTCCAGGTCAGCATCCGTTGATAGACACGATGACCACTGTCCAAGATATTGGTTAATGAAGTTAATCCCGGTGTTAGCAAGACGATTTTAGCAGCGTGTTTTGCCAGATCGACGGCATTTTGCATCGCAATCCCGACTTCGGCTTGTTTTAGAGCAGGAGCATCATTAACGCCATCCCCGGTCATACCTACCGTATAGCCAGCTTTTTGGAAATGTTTGACAATTGCTAGCTTGTTTTCTGGTACCACCTCCGCAATTCCTGCTAGGTCATTTGTAGACCAAGGGTGGGTCTCAAAGTCCGTAAAACTAACGACTTTACCCGCTAAGTTGACTTGTTGGGCAATTGCACGTGCGGTTTGTTGATGATCACCGGTCAGCATAATAACTTTAACTCCTCGTTGTTTGATAGCTTTTAGTTTGGCAGCACTGTCGCTGCGCGGTTGATCTTGAACAACGAAGATGCCAGCTAAGCAATCATTAACTAGCATGGCGACTGTGCGACCTTGCTGAAAATCGATTTTGGCAGGTAGAGTTAACGGTTGGCGATTTAATTGGCTTAGACGCCGATAAGCTCCTAATTTGATATTAACGGTAGTCCCATCACTAAGTGCCAACATTGATTCGGCGTAACCGCGAGTCGCATTGAACGGTTCGAAGTGGGTTGGTAAAGTCGGCGCGGCGTGCTGCTTAGTGGCATAAGTTGTAATAGCAGTATCTAAAACACTTGGGTCACGTTGGTCAGTGGCACTGGCAGCCCAACTTAGTAGTTCGGGCGTTGACCAAGTTGAAAGATTATGCCAGGCAATGACTTGAGGCTGGTTTTTTGTGATAGTGCCAGTTTTGTCGATTAATAGCAGGTTTAGATTGGCAGCTGCTTGAATCCCTGCTAGGTCACTGACCAGAACATGTTGTTTACTTAACACATTAGCTTCAACGGCGTTAGCAACCGCAAAACTTGATGGCATGGCAATTGGAATTGTCGCAATAAACAACATTGCTAGAAATGGCAGTAACGAAATTAAGTCTTCGTGTCGAATAATCGCGGTAACAACTAGCACAACGGCCAAAACCGTATCTAGGATTGCCAGATAGCCGATGATTTTTCCAAGTAATCGCTGCAACTGACCCGGAGCGGTGGCGGTATTCATGAGACTGATGGTTTTTCCGGCTCGGCTATTGCTACCGGTTCTGGTTACGTATGCTAAGGCATGACCTTGCAAAATTTCGGTACCGGCGTAAATTTGGTCACCAATTTGATGTTGAATGGTAACGCTCTCACCTGTGATGCTACTTTCATCGACAGCTAAAGTGCCGGTCACTAATTGTCCGTCAGCTGCAACGAGGTCACCTTGTTTAAGGCTGATTAGGTCATCAACAACGATTTGTGTTGCGGGTAGTTTTTGCCATGCTTGATCTCGTTTGACAGCTACGAGTGGAATGAGTTGGGTAGTCAGAGTCCGCAAAACACGCGCGGATCGGCGAGCCTGAATTGCCCCATTAATAGCTGCAAATAGGAGCATTAGGATAATGAAACCAGCTTGAAGGCCCTTGCCTAATAGAATCTCGATAATTAACGCGCCCTCTAAGATCCAAGCGGATGGTTCCCAAAGACGGGACAAAATAGCCTTAATAAAGTTGAACGGCGGTACGGCGACTGCATTGGGACCGGCTTCATTAAAGCGGCGGTGTGCTTCTGTGGTTGTCAGTCCCGAGTGTGATGCTTCCATCAGCTAACAACTCCTTTCAAGTGGCAAGCAATGCACATATCGTAGTGATACATGGGTGACCGGAATTAATCAAATTTGAGGTCAGCTGGGAAGTGTGCTAGGCGAGTGCCGTCCACTCCTAATGTTTCTTCAATACGCAAGAGCTGATTGTACTTTTCAACGCGTTCCGACCGAGCAGGGGCGCCAGCCTTTAATTGCGCAGCATTAGTGGCGACCGTAAAGTCAGCTACAAAAGTATCACCAGTTTCGCCAGAGCGGTGCGACATCATAGTAGTGTAGCCGTTTTTACGAGCTAGCCGAATTGCAGCCAACGTTTCTGTTACCGTACCGATTTGGTTCAACTTAATTAAGATTGAGTTGGCCATGCCCTTTTCAATCGCTTGGCGAATTAATGTGGGGTTGGTACATACGGGGTCATCAGCTATGATTTGGACACGGCGACCATAAGCTTTAGTGAAGGCGGCGAAATTATCCCAATCATCTTCACTATAAGGATCTTCAATGGAAATGATTTCTGGAAACTGATCTAGTAGTTCAAGATAGTATTGGCCTAATTCGACTGGCGTATAAGTGTGGCCTTCAAAATTATAATGATGGGTGTCACGGTTATAAAAATATGAAGCCGCGGCATCAAAGGCAATCGCAATTTCCTTGCCAGGCGTGTAACCGGCATCAAGAATGGCAGTGTGTAACATTTGTAAGGCTTCCTTCGATGACTTTAGATTTGGGGCAAACCCACCTTCGTCACCTAAACCGGTCGTGTAGCCGGCAGCCTCGATGACCTTCTTGAGCGTGTGATACGTATTAGTGATTTTTTCGAAACCATCTCGAAAGCTGGTTCGTTCAACTGGGGTAATTAGAAATTCTTGAATATCAATATCGTTATCGGCATGTTCACCACCGTTGATGACATTGTGGAAAGTCTGAGGCAATTCTAAATCAGTACCACCTAAATATCGATATAGCGGTTGGTTGGTGGTTTGGGCTGCGGCGCGAGCTGTGGCCATTGATACGCCTAAAATAGCATTGGCCCCTAACCGAGCTTTATTCGGCGTACCATCTAGGTCAATCATTAGTTGGTCAATATGAGCTTGATTACAAGGATCGGCGCCGTGCAGGGCTTGATTGATTTCAGTATTAACATTGTTTACGGCCGTTAAGACTCCTTTTCCTTGCAGACGTTGGCCGCCATCTCGCAGTTCAACGGCTTCTTTTTCACCAGTTGAAGCTCCTGAAGGCACGGCGGCTCGTCCCACAATACCATTGGACAAAATAACATCGGCCTCAACAGTCGGGTTACCACGAGAATCAAAAATTTCGCGAGCTTTAACACTATCAATAAATACAGTCATCATTTAAAACTTCCTTTCTAAAAATAAAGGCGTCTACTACAAAAGTAATTCTCAAAGAAAATTTTGTAGTAGACGTCATCAAATTGATCAACAATTATTTGCGGCGAACGTCATCGCCATTTAATTTTACGAGTACAGCGTACACCTAATCGATTACCAGTACAATAATTTTAATAGTGAGGTAGATTGCAAATTTAATCCGAATTTTTGGACAAATTGTTCAGCATAACCTG
>NZ_AYGX02000142.1 GCF_000498955.2 Lactiplantibacillus fabifermentans DSM 21115
TCCTTTGAGATAATTATAGCGAACAAGTTGTCCGTAATTACATCATAAGAGCCAACGTTACCTGACGTTGTTAGAAAATGCCTTCTTATTTTATCGGGCGCGGCAATATGATTTACGCGGACGTGGCTATTTACGAACGGCCGGCAAATATTTTATGGTTGATGCTGGTTTGCGTCGTAATGCAGTTGGTCGTCGTCCGGGTAACTACGGTGGGCAACTTGAAAACATTGTGTACATTGAACTATTACGTCGAGGTTATACGGTTGACGTTGGAAAAATGGATACGGTGGAAATTGATTTTGTGGCACGCCGAGTCGATGAAATCTTGTATGTGCAAGTCACCTATGAGTTACCAAAAAATAGTCATGAAACGGATAACTTGGTTAATATTAAAGATAATTATCAGAAACTGTTAATTACGCAACGCTACTATCCAGATATTAAAGAGATTGATGGCATTCCAGTGATTAATATTGTCGATTGGTTATTGCGTCCTGAGGATTAAGGATTGAAAGTTATTGCTCAAATGTGTTGTTATATTCGAAGAACGCCGACCTAATGTTAGCGTGTGAAATCAAGATGGACACGAAAGTTATCGAAAGTCGTGTAGCCTTTTAATGATGAAAAAGATGCGGTCAATGCCGCGGTAAACAAGTCTTAGCTTAATGGCTTTTTACAAGCGTTTCAGTAGTAAATAATACAAGGGCTCCAACTGAAATTATCAATTTCAGTTGGAGCCCTTGTGATTTTACTAAGCGATTAAATCTTGGTCACGTTTTTCTTTGCGTTGTTTCAAGGTAATCCGCAATTCAATCAAAGATAAGCCTAATTTGATGACGGCGATGACGAATAAGATTTTGTCGTATTTACTTTTAGTTTTCATCTGAAAAACCACCTTAGTTAAATTTATATCTATTATGGCATAGTTCAACAGCGTGTTAAAATATAAGCAGTTATTTTAGTTAGCGGAGTGGGGGTGGCGCAGATGTCAGCAAATCGCAGTACGAAAACACATTATTCAAAACCACAAATTGATTGGGTCAGATTTTTCATTGCACTTTTTAGTGTTGGTGCCTTGACTGTCAATTGGTATAGCCGGAAACTACAACGGCGAACTCGGTAAATATTCGGTTGTGATGACAAAAGTAAAAGGACTGCCAAAATCGGCAGTCCTTTTACTTACTCTACGTTATTTAATTGATGGCGCTTCGCTAATAGTTTCTTGATTTCCAAGCCAACTTTAACCACGGCCAGCGCGACATTTAACCAAGCGACGACTTTAATAATTTTTTGTGGCATCCTAATACCTCGACTTCTAAGTTTAACCTTATTATGTCAGGCAGAGTAGGGCAGCACCACTAAAGGCGCTTCAACGAAAAGTTAGTTTCAAAACGTTTAGAGCAAGTGAATATCGTGCGCTTCACATTGTTTAATCATTTCGTCAGGCCAGAGGGCAGTTTGGACTTCGCCAACGTGGGCTTTGCCTAATAGCAACATGCAAAGGCGTGATTGGCCAATCCCACCACCGATAGTGAAAGGTACTTCTTCGTTTAAGACCATTTGGTGATAAGGCAATGATAACCGGTCTTCGGCGTCAGCCGCTTTAAGTTGTTTCTTCATTGATTCGGCATCGACCCGAATCCCCATGCTAGAAATTTCGATAGCTTGGTCAAGTGGTTCATACCAGAACATGATGTCCCCGTTTAATTGCCAGTCATCGTAGTCAGGGGCGCGGCCATCGTGACGTTTGCCACTGAGCAATTGACCACCAATCTTCATAATGAAGACACAGCCGAGTTCTTTAGCAATGGCGTTTTCACGTTCACGCGGAGTCTTGTCTGGCCAGCGGTCTTCCAATTCTTGCGTCGTTATGAAATGGATTTCATCTGGTAAATGATGAACGGCTTTCGGGAACTTGTACCAAACTTCGTGTTCCATATGTTTGATAACTTTGAAAATTTCTTTAACGGTTTTTTGTAAATAATCGATGGTCCGGTCTTCACGCGCAATGACTTTTTCCCAATCCCATTGGTCGACATAAGCGGAATGGTAATTGTCGAGATCTTCATCTTTACGGATGGCGTTCATGTTGGTGTATAAACCTTCATGCATGTCGAAGCCGTAGCGTTTCAAAGCGACCCGTTTCCACTTAGCTAAGGAATGGACGATTTCAATCGTTTCGTCGCCCATGTCTTGCATCGTGAAGGAAACTGGTTTTTCGACACCGTTTAAGTTATCGTTCAAACCGGTTTTCTTTTCAACGAACATTGGCGCTGAAATCCGGGATAAGTTGAGTTCTTTACCGAATTCTTCTTGGAAAGTTTCCCGAATGTAACGAATGGCGCTTTGCGTTTCACGGACGGTTAATTTTGGATCGTAATCTTTTGGAATAATTAAATGCATAAGTAGCACTCCTTTAAATTTTACGGAAGAAAAAAAGCCTTTCCTCCCTTGAAATTATCAAGGGACGAAAGACTTTTTTCGCGGTACCACCCAAGTTGTTTATCTAAAATAAACCAGCTTTTATAGAGTACAAACATACTCCACCGATGATAACGTACCGGTCAACGACTAATCCTACTCTAACAAAGTTATTTCAGTTAGCAACTAAGAAAGTGTTTTTCGGAACAGGCGAGGTCTGGTCGGGTTTCCACTATTTCCCGATTCACTGGCAGGTCGGCTGAACGTACTCCTCTTTCCTCCGTTTTTTATCTTGTGACATTTATATTAGCACTCATTTTTGAAATGTAAACTATAAAATTAAAAATAAATTAGTTTAATGCTCATCATTTCCAAATTAATTAATGCGATTAACTTAGAAAAATCAAGGATTTTGACTAGTACAAATAACCGCCAAAATTTAGTAAAAAAGTTTTGAAAAATAAAAGTAGACCAATTTTCATTAGTCTACTTTTAAACCGAACTAGTCGTTCAAGTTATAACGTAATTTCATCTTTTCAGAACCAGCAATGACCATGTCACCAAGCAATTTCGTCTGGCGCTGCATAGCTTCGTCCGCTAATTGTTGGTTAGCGTCTTCCAAGTAAGCGTTGACGTCAGCGTGATTGCTCAAGTCGGCATCGGTGTCATTTTCAATCTTGCGATAAGCACTCATGGCTTCGAGTTCATAGCTGTTCCGCATATCCACATAGAAGTCATAGTCGGTGTCACCTAAGAGGGCGGTGGTGCAGCTTAACCAGTACATATGGTTCAAGTTAAACGTGCCATCGGCGTCTTTATAACTAGCTGGTGTATCGCTAACGTTTGCGTAGAATGGGACCACCGTGTTAAACGTGTTGGCACCAAAGGCTAACCAGTGAATCCCGGCAACGGCATCAGGGACGTTGTTGCGGATTTGTAAAATATGCACATCGTGGTTCCGGTTGATTCCGATTGGACGGAATAACGTCTTATCGGCTTCACTACCACTACCGTAAACATCGTACTTCGTGTTTTCAAAGTGTGAGCTCAAGACAAATTTGACATCTTCAATCGAAATCTTCCGGTTGGCATGGCAAATGAATGGTAAGTCTTGTTCCATCGGGTCTTGGTCAACATCTGGCGTGAAGTACTTTTGACCGAACCAAGCCCGTGGGTTGTTATAAACCGTATCCTTGATAGTGGCACTCCCAAAGATATGACGCAAGTTGACCTTATCGAAGTCGGGGTTCAAGTGATACTTTTCAATTAAGTCTTGTAAATCGGCTGATGCCATCGTGTCATCGGCGTCAAAGTCGAAGTCATCGATGTTCATCCGGTTAGGGGCGACGACGTAAGCATCGTCAGGAATTCGTTTAGCAGCCCAATGATGCCCACCGATAGTTTCTAACCACCAAATATCGTTATTGTCAGAAAAGGCAATCCCGTTTGGTTCGTAAGTCCCATATTCTTCTAAGAGGGCGCCTAAACGTTCGACCCCTTCTTTGGCACTGTGAATGTAAGGTAAGACTAAGGTGACCAAGTCTTCTTCACCAATTCCACCGTCAACGAACGGATCCATCCCTAAGACGCGCGAGTTTGTCGTGATGGTTTCCGTGGCGGACATCGCGATGTTTTCACTGTTAATCCCAGCAGCCGGCCAAGTTCCGTTCGTTAAAATAGAGTTTGGAATTGACGTATAACGTAACGGGTTATCAGGTAATTCCACCTTAACTTTACTAATGACAGCTTGGTAGTGTTTGGGTTGGTCTTCAGGATTAACCACGACTAACCGTTCGGGGTCTAACGCTTCGTGACCATCATCGTTACGAGAAATAATGGTGGAACCGTCGATGGATGCTTTTTTGCCGACAAGAATTGTCGTACATGAACCTTTAATGCGGTCTGACATAATTTTCACAACTCCTTTTAAGTTATTAATTTCATTATACACCGCTTACTTTGGGACTCAATGGACGCACTTAATTCGTGACGGCTTTCTTCAAAATATAGTTCACACCACTGACGCTGATGCCGAGTTGGTCAGCGATTTCGCGATAAGTATTGCCGGTAGCATGTAGTTTGCGCACGAGGTCGTATTTTTCAGCTTTAGCGGGCTTAATAGTCGCTTGTGAGGGAACTGCTGGGACTGATGGGGCAGGTTGGGATAAGATTTCGGGCTGTTCAGCCAAGATAGTGGCCATTTTACTCAAAACGCGGTGGGTTGTTTGGACATCCCAAATGGCATTATGTTGTTTGGGATTAACGATATTGAGTAAGCCCGCCACGCCACTTAGCGGCAGCATGTGTTTAGTTGCCAGCGATTTTTTATTGCTGCGATTGATGACCATGTTAGTGAACAGTTCGCCGTCAAAGACCTTGATTGGCTTTAATAACAAGGCCTGTTCTTGTTTGGTGAATTTCTCAAAATAAGTGGCGAAGAGCCAGCGCAGACACTTTAAATCAAAGGTTTGGTCCCAAAATACTAAAGGGAGTTGCGCGGCAACGACTTCAGCGATGAATTGTTTTAAAACGAGTAATGGGGCCGACTGCCGCTGGAACGCGGCTAAGGTTAAACCTGTTTCAGCTAAGCCGGCTAAGCGTTTTTCCGGACTGAAGCGGGGATTGTCGACGTAGTGGTTAAAGAAGACTTGGGTTTGGGTGTCACCCGCATAACTAATGGCGCTGAGTTGGTAGATACCGGTGGCCAGACCGTTAATTTTAGTCTTTTTCCAGCGAATTTGGTCACAAGTGCTGTTACGTTCGAAAAACTCGCCAAATTCACAATCGATGACAATATAGTGTTCCGGAATATTGACGAGTTCGGCTGGTGACGGAATCATACTTGAAAATCGGGATTGGAAATCAATTTTAGGACTAGCACCAGCCACATCAGCGGCGATTTTAAAGCCTTCGTTGGCTAATAAGTTCGCCAAGGTCAGATTTTTAGGATTAGTGGAGCTGCTGACAACTTTTTGCTTGTTGAGGACTAGTTTTTGAGAATTGGCGAATTCGATTTGGTAGTGGTTACTGTCGTTGACTTTGATTTTTTCAACTTTGCCTAATGATTCTTGATCGGGTGCGACAACTAAATGGTGGTCTTCGGTAATTTGAAAAGCGGGATGTTCTAAGACATATAAGTAATGAACGACATTTTGCCGGTTACGCTCTAAAATTACGATTTGTGCAGACATGTGAAATCAACCTCCGTTCTCGACTTGGCAACTGACCGGTTTTGTTAGCCTAACTAACTTGTTGTTGTACCGGTTGGCCGACCATAAAACGGGTAATTACGAATTGATGGCGTTGGTTATAGTGGCCGTATAAAGCTAGGCGGGCGTCCGGCTTGAGTTGATAGAGTAACGTCAATGCATGTTGCACGTTTAAGCAATTGATGGTTGTGTTGGTACCGTCCAAGGTTTTTACGCGGACGTAAATTAATAGTGGGTCGTATTTTAAGATTTTAGTTTGATTATCGAATTTGACACTTAGGTTTTGATATTGCATGTTAATCACCTCAAAATCATTATACGAACAAATGTTCGGCTTGGCTAGTATAAACCTGCAGATTAATTAAAAAAAGACTAGTTATACCGTGAAACTCCTTGGTATGACTAGTCTTGAGGTATGAAAAAAATTAGCTACACGTCGGATTCGTGAGCGTTGTCGGTTGGTCGTCAAGTTGAAAAAAATTGTCGCCATGGGATCACCTCCTAAGTCATAGTATGTTCAACTTATGAACATCTGACAAGCAGGGTGACGTTCTGATTTTTGAACCGAAGTAAAGTACTGTGAATTTGTTAATGTTGGCGGTTTTAGCAAGAAAAAACTACTCAAATTTTGAATATCTTGGTATGATGAATAGTGTGAATGAAAGGGGGCCTTACCATGGAACGTGGACGGCGCGCAACGTTGGAAGAACGTATCGAAATTGTGAATTACACGTTGGCACATGATAACAATTATCAGCAGGCGGCTGAAAAGTTTAATGTGTCTTATCCGCAAGTTTACACGTGGGTACGCAAGTATCGGCAAAGCGGAATGGAGGGCTTAGTGGATCATCGGGGTCGACCAAAGCAAGCTGACTAAGTTTTTACATAATAAAGGCCAATGTTAACTACGGTTAATGTTGGTCTTTTTTGTGTTGTTCAATAAGCTGAACAATGGCGAGCTAAAAACGACCGCGAAATATTTTGTAAAGTGCTATACTACCCTTAATTATTAATCAGGGTGGTGTTAACTGTGCAAGCAGTCGTGTTATTAGTTGAAGATGAAGTTGGCTTGGCCGATTCGTTAACGACCGAGTTTCAATTTGAAGATTATGACGTATTAGTCGCGCATGATGGTCAGGCGGCGGTCACGATGTTTCATCAACATCAAAATCGCATCAACTTAGTCGTGTTGGATTGGATGTTGCCAAAACTCGATGGCCTCGGGGTGTTACGGCGAATTCGGCGGGAAAGCCAAGTTCCGGTGATTATGCTGACGGCGCGCAGTTATGTCGGTGATAAAGTTGCGGGGTTACATGGCGGTGCGGATGATTATGTGACCAAGCCGTTTGAAATTGAAGAATTGTTAGCGCGGATGGAAGTCGCGTTACGCCGGAGTGCGCAAGCGTCAACGGCGGTACAGTTTTATCAAGTCGGTGATTTAACCCTTGATGTAAAAACGCGGCAAGTGATGCGCCAAGCAACGCCACTACAATTGACGCAGCGTGAATATCAACTGTTATTGACACTATTAGCACATGCCGATGAAACCTGTACGCGTGAACAGCTGCTAAACGCGGTTTGGGGCGCTGACTTTGCCGGCCAGCCGAACGTGGTCGATGTGTATGTGCGTTATTTGCGGCATAAAGTCGACGCGGATGGGTTTAAGCCGCTGATTCATACCGTTCGTGGCTTGGGTTATTGTTTATCCGCGGATTTAGCGTAGGTGATTAAATGCGATTAAAACAAAATAATGCGGCTATTTTATGGCGCAATTTGATGGGGATGGTCGTTGGCTTGACCGTCCTCATGGGATTAGTGACTATTTTGGCGATCGGTAATCAACTCTTGAAAACGAGCGCGACGGATAGTACGGCCATCGTCAGTAGCTTGAAAAAAAGCGTCATTGCGTCGGATAGTGACTGGCGGGATTGGCGGCGTGACAGCACGCTCAATACGAGCAATAGCTATGTCAAAGTCATCAATATGCGGACCGACGCCACGACCAAGACATATTATTCGCCGGGAACCCGGGCGTTACTTAAAACGGCGCCCACTGCGGTGCCGTTAATTGCAAACTTATATTATCAACCGCAACATGGTTTCTTTTATTTTGCTACTGGTCACGCGCGCGGAATTAAGTATCAGCTATGGGTCAGTGTGAGTGCTCAGGTTGCCATCTTGTGGCGCGTATTAGCGGTCATGGTAGTGGTGATGGTGCTAATGCTACTGATTAGTCCGTTGTATTTACGGTTACTGACCAACCGGTTGACCACGCCATTGACGACGTTGAGTGAAGCGGTCCAAGCCGGCATGGCCCAACCGCATCAAAGTCAGGTCCAATTACCCGTGCCAACGCGTCCCACGGAAGTCCACCAGTTAGCCATCGACTTCAATCAATTGTTAGCCCAAATTCATGACCAGACCTTACAAGAGCAGGCGTTTGTGATGAATGCTGCCCATGAGTTGAAAACACCGATTGCGACGATTCGCAGTCATGCCCAGTTGATTCAGCGTCGTGGTGCGGCTCACCCAGAAATTATTCCGAAGTCGATTGGGTTTATTAATGACGAATCGCACCAGATGCAAGCCCTAGTCGAAGAATTACTGATGCTCGCGCGCGTTGACCAAGCGGAACTGACGACCCAGCCCATCGACATGACGCCCGTGGTGACGCAACTCGTGACTGAATTAACGCCCGTTATTGCCCAAACGATTCAAGTCGCGTTGCCGGATGAATTACCGGTGGTCGCTGATCAAGCAAGTGTGATTCAGATTTTAACGACGTTGGTGACCAATGCCGGTAAATACATTCCAAAAACGGCGACGATAACCATCTCGGCAGCTGTGAGGGCGACGACCGTAGACTTGCGGGTAAGTGACACCGGGGCGGGAATTGCGGCTGATGAACAGCCCCATATTTTTGACCGTTTTTATCGGGGAGCGGCCGTGCGCGGAACGATTGCCGGGACCGGTCTGGGCCTAGCAATTGCCCAACAACTGGCTTTACTGAATCAGGGCGCGTTAGTATATGCCCCAGTTAGTCCGCATGGGAGTTGTTTTACGCTGACTTTGCCGAAAAAATGATTTTTTTGAAAGTTATTTTGCGGGGGTTTCTGATAGTTTCACAGAAATAAACGTTGTTAAGTGGACTTTCGCGATTGTCAGACCTGATAGTTTATCAGATTAGCTTTAGCGAACGTTAGTAGTTGATTCGGCCGCGATTTTGTAAGCTAGATTCATCTTAAACAAGAGGTGAGTCAAATGACCATTACAACTGCTAAACAATTTGACTACTCGAAAGTACCAGCCGTTACTGGTGTTTTCTGGCTAGCTAAGTTAATCACGACCGGGATGGGCGAATCCGTTTCCGATGCGTTATCTTCAATTATTTCAAAACCCGCAACGTTATTAGTTTCATTAATTGCCTTTGCTATTTTATTAGTCACGCAAATGCGGACCGACCGTTATCGGCCGCAACTCTATTGGCCCACAGTGGCCACGTTAGCGATTGCTGGGACGGCCTTAGCCGATGAGACCCATGATGGCTTAGGAATTGGTTATCCGGTGTCCGTGGCAATTTACTTGATTGCGATGATCGTGACGATGGTTGCGTGGTATCGCACTGAACATGGGATTTCAATCCACAGTATTTTCACCCCCCGCCGTGAAGCCTTTTACTGGTTAACGGTCGTCTTCAGCTTTACTTTAGGCACGGCCGCCGGTGACTGGTTCGCCGATGGGCTAGGTTTAGGTTTCTTAGGAACGGCCATTGCGTTAGGCGTACCGATGCTGGCATCGATGGGGATGAATGGCTTTTCAAAGAAGTGGGAAGTTGCAACTTTCTGGTTTGCTTATATTTTGACCCGGCCGGTGGGCGCTAGCATCGCTGATTATTGCGGCTACGGCACGCCGAACTTAGGTAATGAAATGATGAGCCTGATTTGGATCGCATTATTCATTCCTGTTTTAGCTTACTTGATTATTAAAGATCGGCATCAAACCACGTTATCAGAAGAATAAAACTAGCCGCCTGATGAGTCTTGAAACTTCATCAGGCGGCTTTTTTGCGGTAAATGACCAGTTATTTCGTGAGTTTGTCGCGCCTTTACGGAGTTAGTAAGTGTCAGGACCCTTAGTTGTATCTGGGGGCGATTCTCGGTAGAATAGAAGTACTGATTTTAAACGGAGGGGCTAATTACGATGGATTTAGCGGCGGCACAACAAGTATTAAAAACGACTTTTGGGTATGATGAGTTTCGGCCGGGCCAAAGTGCGGTCATCCAGCAAGTTTTAGCCGGAAAAAATACGCTGGCGGTGATGCCGACCGGTGGTGGGAAGTCACTATGTTATCAAATTCCAGCTTTATTGTTTGATGGCCTGACGGTGGTCGTGTCACCGTTGATTTCACTGATGAAAGACCAAGTCGATGCTTTAAATGACAACGGCATTGCAGCGACGTTCATTAATAGTTCACTGGACTATCGCGAAATTAACGAACGACTGCAAGAGTTACGGGCTGGTGACTATACATTGTTATACATCGCGCCAGAACGCTTGGACTCGCAATCGTTTATTCAAGCCTTGGGGAACTTGCCAATTCAGTTACTCGCCATCGATGAAGCCCATTGTATTTCACAATGGGGACATGATTTCCGGCCGAGTTATTTGGCTTTGAGTACTGCGATTGAACAATTGCCGACGCATCCGCAAGTCTTGGCCTTAACGGCGACGGCCACCGAACAAGTAGCCCAAGATATTTGCGAACGCTTAGATATTAACTTCGATGATGAAGTCAATACTGGTTTTGCGCGCGATAATTTGGATTTGACGGTCGTTAAAAACCAAGATACGGACCGATACATTTTAGATTATCTCGCCGAAAACGCGAATGAAGCGGGCATCATTTATGCAACGACGCGTAAAGAAGTCACGCGGTTGACCAGCTTGCTGCAAAAACACCATATTAAGGCGACTATGTATCATGCCGGGCTTGATGACAATGTGCGGCGGCAAAACCAAGAAGACTTCTTATACGATCGAGTCCAAGTGATGGTCGCCACCAATGCGTTCGGGATGGGAATCGACAAGAGCAACGTCCGATTCGTCATCCACGCGCAAGTGCCCGGAACGCTGGAAGCTTATTACCAAGAAGCCGGCCGGGCCGGCCGAGATGGCTTGCCGAGTGTGGCCATTTTAATCTATCGGGCATCCGATGCGCAGATTCAACATTTCTTTATTGATGAATCGGAAATGGATGACGAGCACAAGCATCGTTCTTATCGAAAATTACAAGTCATGACGCAGTATGCCAATACGCAAGGCTGTTTACAACAATTTATTTTAAAATATTTCGGTGAAGCATCCGAACCGTGTGGCCGTTGTAGCAACTGTACCGATAAACGGACGGCCCAAGAAATCACGACCGACGCCCAGAAAGTGCTATCGTGCGTCGTCCGTTTGCATTCACGATACGGCAAAGGGGTCGTCGCCCAAGTGTTGACGGGGGCCAATAACCAACGGGTGCGCGAATCGCATTTGGAAACCTTATCGACTTACGGCATTATGTCCGGGCAACGCCAAAAGAGTGTCAGCGAACTAATTGATTTCTTAACCGCCGCCGGTTATTTACAAGCGGTGGGGGGCCAGTACCCCACGTTGACCGTAACGAAAAATGGGGTCGGGGTCTTGAAAGGGGAAACCCAAGTCTTTCGTAAGACTGCCCAAAAGGTTCAAAAGGCGGTCTCACAAAATGACGCCTTATTTGAACAATTACGGACGTTACGGCGAAATTTGGCGGAACAACAGGGCGTCCCACCATTTGTTATCTTTTCCGATAAGACGCTCCATTCCATGTGTGAGATCTTACCAGAAGACGATGCAGCGTTTGTCACCGTCAAAGGGGTCGGCGAAAGCAAGCTGGAAAAATACGGCGAAATCTTTATGGAAACGATTCGGGCTTATGCCCACCAACCAAAAGAGTCGCAAGATGATGCCACAACTTCGGCCGAATCTTAACTAAACATATTCAAGCCGACTTCAAATATTGTCCTCCAGCAAGTTAAAGTGTGAACGTGCCGGGACCAGCTGGTGCCAAAAAGCGGTCACCAGCTTCGCTTTTGAGCTCAGCTAAGCCCGCTAATCTCAAAAGACGTCCTTGTTCTAAGCCGAGAAAACCACTCGACTAAGAACAACTTCGGCACGTTCACACTTTAATTTGCTTCCGGGATATTAATTGATAAATTGTGTCTATTATTTGAACTATACAACTAAGCGCCATCACCAGATTAATAACCGGTGACGGCGCTTAGTCGTGTTTGAATGCGGCTTCTTAGCTGTAGGTCAGCAGTGATGGAAACCGCCGTGCAAGTGGTGTTAATGCCGGTGGTTTTCCGACATTTACAGCACCGACATCTTTGGAGATTGTCGGTCTTTGACAAGCTTCAAAGTGAGGTGAAAGACCGCTTTTCAGGCTCGAACCAGTCGTCACTGCGGCTGGAATTACTGCTGACCGGAAGCGGCAAGCAGCGACTAGCAATCATTTTGTCGCCGAACTTTAGTTAGCTTTGATTTAACAAGCCGAAGATTTGATTCAAGACGCTGCCGAAGGATTTGATATTGTTTTGGACATTCGCCATAATGACGACGTAGGTTTGGCCGCTGTGGCTGAAGCCGTTGACCAGATTCCAGCCGCTCAAGACGCCGTGATTGGAATAGCTACCGGGATTGACGTAGAACCCCATACCGTAAGTTGACGGACTGCCGGGCGTAAACATTTGTTGCCGGGCGTTAGACGAAATCAACTTGCCGCTCATTAAGGCGTGATCGAATTGGTACATGTCGTTAGCGCTCATGTAAATATTGCCGCAACCGTATAGTTGTGATAAGTCTGGCAACGCTGGGGTGGTGTATTGTCCATTTTTAATTTGATAACCAACGGAATGATTGGTAACCTTTAAAAAGGTCCGATATGAACCGGCGCTCGTCATGCCAGCCGGTTCGTAAATGTGTTGTTTTAAATACGTATCTAAACTTTGATGGCTCAGTTTTTCAACTAAGTAGCCGAGTACGGAATAATTGCTATCTTGGTAGTTCCAGTGACCGGGTTGCGACTTAATGCCCCGTTTTTCAATATCGGTCACTAAGTCGTGCGGGGTAATGGCGGCGTTGGTTTCGGCGTGGCCCACGATGCCAGAAGTATGGGTCAGCAAGTTTTTGAGCTTGATGGTACCGCCGTTCGGAAAGTCTGGTAAATATTTGTTGATGGAATCGTTGACGTTGAGCTTGTGGGCATCTTGTAGCTGTAAAATGGCCGTTGCGATAATGGCCTTTTGCGCGGAGCCAATGTAATAAGGCGTGCTGATTTCATTGGGTAACTGTTTGTCACGGTCGCGCAAGCCGTATGCTTTACGCAAGATAACTTGGCCGTTGCGTACAACTACGGCAGTACCCGAAAAATTGAGTCGGGTTAAATATTGGTCAATCGCTGGATTCGTGACGACGGTCGGTAGCGGTTTGGCGATTGGTGGCTTGGGTTTGGCTGGTGGTGTGGCCTTGGTCGTCGTGTTGGCGATGACGGTCGTCGGTGTCACCGGAATGTCTTTAATGTCCCCCGACATTAAATCCCGAGCGACTAGCGTGATGACAGCAATGCCGGTAATAACTAGGCTCACTAAGAATAGGCGGTAGCGCCAATTAGCGTGTCGATAATGCATCATTAATTTCCCCCAAAATTAAGTAGCTTGTGTAATAACCCAACTATACCATTTTTGTACATAGATTTATGTTAAGTTTTAGTTTGTTTTTGACGAAGGGAAGGTATACTTTTGGAATTTATTTGGGAACACCATGGCGCACCAGTGTCGATGAAACATTTTTTGACGACACACGGGATTAGTATGCGCTTAGTTAAAAATGTCAAACACGGAACTGGCGCATTTGTCGTCAATGGTCGAGTCGTCACCGGGGTAATTACGGTGAATGACGGTGACCTAGCCGGGTTACGGCTACCAGCGGAAGTCGGTGACCCTAGCGTACCTAGCAGTATTCAGCCACTGGACGTTATTTATGAAGATGCTAATTGGTTGGTCGTGAATAAGCCGGCGGGATTGACGAGTGTGCCGGGACCCAGTAATCGCGAAGACACGTTGGTCAATCGGGTCAAAGGGTACTTGTTGGCGCAGCATGCCGAAAATTTGAAGCCACATCTGATGACGCGACTAGACCGTGATACGAGTGGGTTAGTGTTAATTGCCAAACACCGGGTGGCCCAAGGTATGTTAGCGGATCCTGAAATTGGGAAAAGTTTACAAAAAACTTACCTCGCTTGGATTGCCGGCAGCTTGCAACCAGCCAACGGCACGATTGACTTGCCGATTGACCGTGTTTCTGACAGTCCCCGCCGCACGGTCGTTACGAGTGGTGGGCAGCGGGCAATCACGACTTATCAAGTTTTGGCGACGGTCGATGCAATCAGTCGCGTCCAGTTAACCTTAGTGACGGGGCGGACCCATCAAATTCGGGTTCATTTGACGCATCTCGGTCATCCATTACTAGGTGATGCTTTATACGGTGGTGACCAGACGCTGATTCAGCGGCAAGCCTTACATGCGGCTACCTTACAATTTTTTGACCCATTCAGTGAACAACCATTATCATTTTCAGCGCCACTACCGGCTGATTTAAAAAAATTACCATAAGAAAAATGGTGCCAGCCCGTAGGTTGACACCATTTTTGATTAGACTGATTGTCGAAATTAGTCACGGTCGATTTGCGCATCGGCGGCTAAGGTGGCAAAAGTTGCTTGTAGTTGTTTGAGCGGAGTGGTTAACGTGAGGAAGTAAATATGTTCGACGCCGTTACTCCGCATGTCGATAACGCCGGCTTCACGCATTAAACGTAAATGGTGTGACACGGCAGGACGGGAAATATTAACGAGTGCGGTGATGTCGGTAACATTCAAACCGTCATCACTGTTCCCCAAGGCAATGATGATTTGTCGCCGAATCTTTTCCGCAAAGATACCAATCAGAGGGGCGCTGGTTGCCAGTGCCGTTTCTGATGCTTGAAAATTAGCCATAACTGACCTAGTCCTTTCAGATTCTATTTAATCCTGATAAGGAACGACTCCCCCATAAATTGTACGCTGAACCGGTCGAATATCCGGATTAAGCAGACAACTACGCCATCCCGGCGTTTGTCCCCCTGAAAACAGGTGACAATGAACACGGTTATCGCCATACGCGTAACAGGTCTGATGGTAACCGTAAGTTTAAAGTCTGCAAGTTGTCGAACAGACTGATTATTCAGGTACGTTCGTACTTATGTTTCATTAAAACAACTCCTTAATTAATTGTCAATTGTTTTTCGCGGTTCCGTACATGGTTCGCCACTTTAATCATTAATGTTTGTTTGATGTCCGTATTTTTAGCAATTATTAAGGTACAATTAAGATTATTAGGAGGGATGCGCGATGCATGTTTTAGGACTACTCGGGGCACAGCGTCCAGACGGCGTCACCGCTAAAATGTTAGCAGCGGTTTTAAAAGGGGCCCAAACGAATGCGACGGTCGAGTTGATAAACTTAAATGACTATCACTTAACGCCGGATCACGATGGCCAACCGAATCCAGATTTAGATAAGTTGGATGCCAAGCTAGCGGCAGCCGATGTGTGGGTGCTGGCGGCGCCGACTTATATCGGTAGCTTATCCGGAGTGATGAAAAACTTTATGGATGCCTTCCGTAATCGGATTGCCCGTTATAATGCCGTTGGCGAAGCAGTACCAGACCGTTTTAAAAATAAACACTATGTGACGATTACGGACTGTTATGCTGGGGGCGTTGAAAACTACGTGACCGGTGTGACCGACGCCGCTTTTAAAACGATGGATAAGTTTTTAACGATGGGTGGCTTAATCAAGCTACGTGAAATTGTGATTACTAATACGTATGGCATGACGGCCCTGACCCCGGCTAAGCAAGCAGAAGGCGAACGGGTCGGTCAAAAAGCGGCTACTAAAAAGGAGCGAGATGATAATACAGTGAAACGTTATATTCAGTTGTTTTTCATGATTGCCGTGATGGCATTACTAACGATGGGCATTGAAGCGGGGATTGGGAAACTCATCCCACTAACGAACTTTTGGGCGTATTATGGCTGTTTTGTGGTCGTCTTTTACGTCTTACTGGCTTCAATTTTGCACTTTTTCACGGTGGTTAAGCATCGGCGCCGGTAATTAGTGGTACCATCAAAATATGGGCGTCCTTAGTGTAAGGGATAGCACGCGAGATTTCGGTCCTTGCAATCAGAGTTCGAGTCTCTGGGGACGCATTTAAATAAAGCCGGTAATGGCCACGCGATTGGTGGAATTACCGGCTTTATGTGTTTCAAGCTTAATCCGTTTCTAACGAGATGGGTTCAATCAAATCTTGTTGACGAGTCGAACTCGCAATGATTTCTTGATGTTGTTTTGACTTTTGATAGCCGAATGAAATCGTATCGACACCTTTGAGCTTTTTAGCGGCTTTTGAAACTTTGGCCTGAATGCCTAAAATCAAGCGGCGCTGTTCGGGCGTGGCGGTGTATCCTTCGACCGCTTTTTGGGCCTCTTTGACGATTTGGCGGGCCTTTTTATCGGTTACCAGCACCGCAACTTCTTGATGTGGTAAAGCCACGCCGGCGCGATTAGTCTTTGATTGTTCATCATAGACTTCGGTGGCTACGGTCGTTTTAACCGCATTGGCGTGGTACTGATTGAATTCTTTAGTTAGTTTGGTGGCCAGCTGTTGGTTGGTGGCGGTCGCTTTTGCGGTCACCACTTTTTTAGCTGGCGGGGTCATTTGGACGTACGGGCGTTGGGTAAAGGCGTTGACAGTAATGAGTGTGAGTAACAAGCAACCTAGAAAAATTAATTTTCCCATATTTTCCTCCAAGTTTGAGTGGCTAATCATCGACTTCTAAATTTAAGGGATGCGGGTTGTTAACTCAATATAAATTGGATTAAAATTATTAGCTGCTACTGATAGATGACTACCTGGATTAATGTGGGTGGTCATGAAAATTGTGGTTGTTCGGCTGGCTGACGGTTGCGATAAATTTCCCTATATGGTAGATTGCAAATTTAATCCGAATTTTTGGACAAATTGTTCAGCATAACC
>NZ_AYGX02000143.1 GCF_000498955.2 Lactiplantibacillus fabifermentans DSM 21115
TCATGTGGTTTATATCGTGTCAACAACTAATTTCAAGAAGTTGAATTTTTATACATGGACCATTTTGATATTAATTTGTCGCGGAATTGCTCAACTGCTAAGCAATTAGAAACAACTCCCTGACGCAACTTAAATATAATATCATGTGATTTGTAACGTGTCAACAACTAATTATAAGAAGTTGAATATTTATACAAAATCAGCTTGAAATCATTTTGAGTTACAAACGTTGAAGACATGCTGTTTAACGGCCCTGTCGCAACGACAAGATATATCTTATCAAGAATTACTATGCAGGTCAAGCATTTATTTCAATTCATTTTGAATTTTCTTTAAATGCCACATTTACTTGCTCAAATAACTGATGCAATTGACTTGCGGGTACAAACGACAGACCCGTTTGCTTAAAGTGCGCTGTGATTGCCGGCGTCACATTCATATGATTAAAAACGAACAATGAAACTTTTTCGCCCTCGATTTCCGCCATTACTGAATCAAACAACCGTAACTGGTCCACATCAATACCAACTTCATGGCGTAGCTTCCATAAGACCGATGCCAAGGGGGTCATCCCATCTAAAACTTGGAATCGATAAAAATGGACGATGCCATCAAGCTGTTGCATTAAAAATCGCGTTCCTTGGTCATCATTCACCATAATCGTACCAGCGACTTGCTTCTTCATTTATGCTCCCCCACTTCAATGCGTCGGATAGAATCAGTCATCCAACTATCCATGTTCTTGGCAATCGGTTCAAAACCCGCGTGGATATGGCGGTTTGTCCAAAAATGTTTGTGTCGAAAGGTCTTATAAATTTCTAAGTCACTCGTCGTGTGATGAGGCTGTTGTTCAACACACCGTAACGACAAACTGATTTTACCGGTATATTCATCAATGTCTAACACAACAACATCCACGGCCTGGCCAACTTTCAAGTAGTCAGCAATACTTTTGACATAACCTTCATGACATTCGGAGATGTGAATCAACCCTTGATGATCAGCATCCAAGGTTACGAACGCCCCATACGGTTGAATTCCCGTTACATGGCCATGAACTTGCATTCCAATTCGATAATTACTCATAAGCCGGTCCTTTCTATAGATATGACTAAATTCACTACAATCTTGAATATTATAACCTGAATCACGCCGATTGCAAAATGCTAAAAAAAAGAACCTGCGCTAACAGGTTCTTTCTATCATAGTAGTATTAGTCTTCAATCGCAATCGTTTCAATTACCACGTCTTTAACGGGCTTGTCTTGTGCACCAGTAGCAACGTCAGCAATCGTGTCCACGATATCCATGCCATCACTAACCGCCCCAAAGACGGTATGCCGGAAATCTAACCAAGGCGTCCCACCATTACCATAAGCGGTAACCACTTCTTCAGGATAATTAGCTTGTTTTAATTGATCAACCATCCGTGGGTCCAAGGTCTTATTTTGAACGATAAAGAATTGACTACCGTTTGTGTTAGGACCAGCATTAGCCATTGATAAGGCCCCACGCATGTTAAATACTTCAGGTGAAAATTCATCTTCAAATTGTTGGCCGTAGATACTTTCGCCACCCATGCCAGTACCGGTTGGATCGCCACCTTGAATCATAAAATCAGGAATTACGCGATGAAAGATGATACCATCGTAGTAGCCTTTCTTAGCTAACCCAACAAAGTTTTCAACACTCTTAGGCGCTTGCTCTGGAAAGAGTTGAACCTTAATGTCACCGTAATTTGTT
This sequence comes from Lactiplantibacillus fabifermentans DSM 21115, assembly GCF_000498955.2. Lineage (GTDB taxonomy): Bacteria > Bacillota > Bacilli > Lactobacillales > Lactobacillaceae > Lactiplantibacillus > Lactiplantibacillus fabifermentans. Next base: position 1,743 of record NZ_AYGX02000143.1, read on the forward strand.
TTAATGGTTGCTTTAGGACCGTCAACGTTTGCTAAATCTAATTGTGGATATGCCACTAGAATCACCTGTCTTCTTATAGAATATAACGATAATACAAGAGAATGCGTTAAAAAGCTAGTCATCGCCTTACAAACCTAATGTTTTCCTTTCAATTCGCCGTGCCGAATAGTATTTAACCCTAATTTCTGGTATGCTGTATCAGAACAATTTAATATTACTTGGAGGTAACCATGAGCTTTTTAGTTGATTTCGTGTTGCATATCGATCAACATCTGGTCACAATCGTCAACAGTTTCGGGATTTGGACGTATTTAATCCTCTTCGCCATTATCTTCATTGAAACTGGGGCCGTGATCTTACCGTTTCTACCGGGGGATTCATTACTATTCGCCGCCTGCGCCTTAGCGGCTAACCCGACATACGGTTTACACATCTGGTCATTTGTCATTTTGTTTTTTGTCGCGGCGCTGGCTGGCGACTCACTTAACTTTTTAATTGGTCACTCCTTAGGAGAAGCCCTGACTCGGACATCCTGGTTTGGGAAGCTCATTAATCAAAAACAATTAGCTAAATCCGAAAAATTCTTCGACAAGCACGGTGGTATCACCGTAACGATTGCCCGTTTCATGCCAATCATTCGGACATTCGTCCCCTTTGTCGCTGCTAGTAGCCGAATGGAATACAAACAATTCATTCGTTACAACTTAATCGGTTGTGTGCTATGGGTACTTTTATGCTGTGGTGGTGGTTACTTCTTCGGTAATATTCCATTCGTTAAGGAACATTTCTCAATGGTGGTTATCGGGATTATCTTAGTTTCCTTAATTCCAGCCGTAGTTTCCGCCTTAAAAGCGCGCTTTGGCAGCACGCCTGAAGGTGAAGAATAGCCTAACTAATATAAACATACTAAGACATAACACGAAAATTGGTGCCTGATGAAAGTTAAACTTCATCAGGCACCAATTTTGTTTTTTATCATTTTTATCGTTGAAACGTGCGCCAAAAGGCCGTTTATTCCACTTAACCCGGAAACTAACCGCCTTTTGGCACAGGCTTTTTTAGTCTAAAGTTTTTAAAGCTTGCTTACCAACCGACAAGTAATAGGCAAAGGCCCATTCAATGATTACGAAGGCTAACACGAAACACTGTAAGAAAAATGTATCTGGCAAGACTAAGATAATTCGGTCGTATAGTGGATCAAACAACCAGTCCGAATTACGGAATAGTAATTCATGGAAATAAATAAAAAACTGGTCGAAATTTAATGACATGACCAGCGCCACAATCGGCGGCACCCACAACGCCGTTTGCATCGGTAAAACGAAGCGCCACAGCTGCTGGTTGCGTTTCAGTCGTTGCCAGAGATAATAAGTCGTCACACTGGTCACGATAAACACGGCATAGTCGAGTAAAAACAAGTTCTTCACTTGAGCAAAATGAAACAACGCGCCAGCGGAATCCGTAAAGTCATTCATTTTCAAAGCTGGCACCCAAGGAAAATTCAAGTAGGCCAACATTTGATAGTAGTTCGTCATCAAACGGCCCAAGCTCAGATTAACGGCCGGACCCAATTTTTGAAAATAGGCGTTCAAAAAATACAACCAGCTGGCATTAATCGTTAGAATAATCGTGCCACTGACTAACCATAAATACAGTCCCAGCCACTGCAACCAATGCTTTATTTTATTTAACCACACCATTATCTAAGTCCCATTCATCTAACGAATTGACCTCATTGGTTGGTTTAACCGTTTGTTGGGCCACTAACTCTGGCGTGGAGACCCCGGTATACACTAATAATGAATCAATATCGAAGTTAATTGCGGCGGAAATGTCCGTCATATAATTATCACCGACCATCACACAGTCATGCTTGTCTAACCCAATGCGGTCAACCGCCTTTTGCATAATAATGGTTTCGGGCTTACCAACATAAGTCGCACGTTGTTGGGTTGCCCGTTCAACCATTGCAATGACCGAACCAGCCCCCGGTACTAAGCCGCGCTCATTCGGTAAGTTCGTATCGGCGTTGGTACCAATAAACTTGGCGCCCCGTTTGATTGCTAAGGTTGCCAATTCGAATTTATGGTAAGTGGCATCGTAGTCTAACCCGACAATGACAAAACGCGGATCTTTTTCGTTGAACTGGAAGCCTTTTTCGAGCATGGCCCCCTTCAAACCGAGTTCGCCAATGACATACATCGACTTTTCGCCATCACCAGCCAAATCGTTCACATAATCCGCAGTTGCTAACGCCGCGGTATAAACATTGGCGGGACTGACATGAATGTCGTGGTTGTCTGCTAAATTAGCGGCAACGTCGGCTGGTGATTTAGTCGTATTATTGGTCACGAGTAAAAACTCCGTATCAGTCGCTTGTAAACGTTCAATAAACCGTTTAGCAGCTGGAATCCGCTCACGCCCACGGTAAACAGTACCATCTAAATCAATTAAATAACCCTTGTACTTGCTCAAAATCAAAATCCTCTCTTATTTCTGCCGAATAGTAAAATGCCGTTTACCACTGGCTTGTTTGGTCGTTTTTGCTTGCCGACCATTACCCGCAGTTACTTTGGCGGGTTGTTGCCGCTTCTCAGCAAATGGTGCTGCTTTATGCTTCGTCGTGAAGTTCTTATTATTCTTCCGCCGTTGTTTACTGCGGCTACTGCTCCGATTACTTCGCGCCCGGGTTTGATTATTGTTACTCCGCTTGCCGCCACGCCGCTCATCCTTGCGCGGATGGCTCGTCTTTTTAGGCTTAATGACCCGTTCATTTTTCAAAATAAAATACGCACAGCCAAAATTACAATATTCATATAAGTAATCTTGGACCGTTCCAATCGTTTGTGCGCGTTGGACGTCCTTCATATCATCACGGAAGAAGCCTTTTAAACGAAGCTGTTCAAAGCCCCAGTCGCCGACAATATAGTCGTATTTATTCAAAATCGGACTAAACCGTTCGATAAACTTTTCGAGGTCAAAACCATTGCGATATTCGGTCACAATCTCAAACGGATGCTTATTAACTTCAATATGCGTCCGGTCGAGTCGCATCCCTTGGTATAAATTTTGCCGCCGTTCAGCTTGTTGGGCCGCTAATTCATCAATGTGTTCGCGATTCACAGCGCCACCACCTTTCCTACTTTGTTACTGGCCATTGGGTCGCTAAATAATCCCCAACGACTGTTCTTAAAAATGCTTTGAATAAAATTTCAGTTTGACCGCTTATATTCAACGTCGGGAAAAACGGAATAAATAAGTGATGATCTAATAGTGCCATCTGATAAGTCGCCTGCCGATCAACCGGGGCATCATGGACATACAATTCGTGGGCCACAGTATCCCAGCGTAAGCCTTGATATTGAATATAACCGAAGACTTGGCCCCGAAAACCCATGCCGCGCATCGGAAATTTATTCAAAAATGGCCGCGCTAGTTCCATCTCATAGATTAGCCGCCATAAATCTTGACCACTTAACGTTACGCGGATCACATGCATGGCATGTGGTAGCATCGTATGCAAGTCATTTTGCGTCACGACGCCGGCTGGTAAGTCCCGCATAAACAGACCACCATTAAGCATCCCTAAATCAGTATCTGCATAGCTCGTGATGGCTTGTAAGCCCAACGCCGTTAAATCACTCGCATGATGCCAATGTGGTTGTAATTGCGTGGGCACCGTCGCGACCAGTTGTTGCGATAATAAGCGCTCACCTTCAACTTGTAACGCGTTAATTTCAGCGTTGTCTTGCGGTGCCGACGGTAATTTTGCCGTGGCGACCGTTTGCGCAACCGCTTTGGTCACCCGATGCTGGTCATCAATAGTTAAATTGATCTGACCCACGTATTCACCGTATTTCCCAGCCGCTGCTACTAAGACGCCGTGGTCAGCTTCCCCATTCACCAATAAATGATGGGTATGGCTGCCAATGATGACGTCAATCGATGGATAATGCTTCGCTAACCAGCGGTCCACATTAATACCGAGATGTGACATCACGACTAACACATCGTATTGGCCCGCATATTGGGCTAATAGTTGTGGTAACCGGTCTTTAACACTAGCCGGCGTCCAGCCATTGAGCGGATACGTCAAAATGAACGGCGCCGTAAAGGCCAACAGTAAAATCCGCGTTCCAGCCGGCGTCGTGATAAACTTGGCCGGTTGGGCCCAACTCGGTCGCCGATTCGTTTGAGTATCAGTAATATTATCGAGGATCACATCAAAATTAGCCTGATCGTATAAGTGATTCAACTCTGACTGGGTCAATCCCAAGCCTTCGTTATTGCCAATGGTCACCGCATCATAGCCAATCTGATTCAACAATTTGACATTGGCTTGTCCGCGCGTCGCTTCTGACAACTGATGCGCTCGGTCGACAGCATCGCCTAAATCCACGGTCAAGACACTCGTCCCTACCGCAACTTGTTGTTGGCGCTGCGTCAGTAAGTATCGCCGAATGCGGGGCCAATTTTCAAAATGGGAATGTAAGTCGTTCGTATGCAAAATCGTAATGCGCTCACTCATCTCATTCGCCTCTTATATATTATCTTCGTTAATCCTAAAGCATTGCAGCAGACCGGTCAAGCACGGCTTTAACGGCGCTTGGCAAAGTCTTCTGCTTTGCCCGCAACCATCTGTTCAATCTCAGCTAACGAGAACGGTGCCCCAAATGGTACGGCATGGTCTAAATAGTCCGTTTCCGGGGTATCCACACCGACGTTGATATTTTCCTTAATGTTCACCGCATAATGATGAATGTGACCATGCAAGTTGATAATTTGCTTCACAATACCCATCATCATTGGATAGTGCGTCATGTAATATTGCCGATGGTCGTACTTGATCAACACGCCGACATCATGGAATTCAAACTTAGGTTGCCCATTTAATTGCGGATCGTGGGCCGCTAAATATTTAAAAAATGCCCGCGAATCATGATTTCCCTTGATAAAAACAATTTTACCATGTAATTGCGTCAAAATGGCGAGTACCCGTTCATACGACACCTTGGCCGGTCGCGTAAAGTATAGGGCCACGTCACCTAAATGATAGACGGTATCTTGATCCGTAATGCGCGCATTCCAGTGGTCAATAATCGCTTGGTTCATCGCTTCTACATCGGGGAATAGCCGCGGTGCGAAGTCGTTATCGCCTAATAAATCAGCATGATAAAAATGCGTATCCGAAGTAAAATATTGCATGTATCTGCCTCACTTTTCCAAAATTCACGTTACCTTTAATTGTACCGCTTCACCTAGTAAAAGGCACTGACCCGGTTTGACAAAAAACGGCCGTCCATTACGGACCGCCGTTTAAAAATCATTATTTTTCGACTTGATGGACACGGTCGTTAAATACCTTGATGGCATATAAAACCGCAATCCAAATTAATGACGCGATTAGCGCAATCAACGTTTCCGTCTTGAAACACAATACAATCGCGATAAAACCTAAAAATGCTAGGATTAAGTAATCCGAGAGTGGGAAAAACGGCATCCGGAACTTTTTGGCCGCCGACTTACCGACTTGCTTCCGATAGGCCAGATGGGCTAAAACAATGGCGCCCCAGATGAAGATAAAACAAGTCGTCGATACACTCGCAATCAGTGAAAAAACTTTACCTGGCATGACAAAGTTCAATAGGACCGATAACCCAATGACCACCGTTGAAAACCACAGCGCATGTTGCGGGACTTGGCTCGGCGATAACCGACTCATCCGCTTGGCAAACTTACTCTTGCCATCGTAAGTTAACGAAAATAACATCCGACCGGTACTAAACAAGGCGCTATTACAAGATGAAGCTGCGGCAGTCAGCACGACAAAGTTGATAATCGCCGCCGCCGAGCTAATCTTCAAGTTTTGGAACACTTGTACGAACGGACTATGCGCTTCGGAGAAATAACTCCATGGATACATACACATTAAGAAGAACAGTGAGCCCACGTAGAACAAAATAATCCGGATGGGAATATTATCAATCGCTTTGGGAATTACTTTCTTAGGATCTTCGGTTTCTGAAGCGGTCATACCGACCATTTCAATCCCAATAAAGCTAAACAGGACCATTTGAAATGAAAGGACAAAGCCCTTCATGCCATGCGGTAAGAAACCGCCATAATTGACTAAGTTAGTTAAGCTGGCATGCCCGACTGGCGTTTTGACACTGAATAATACCATGCCAATCCCAACCGCAATCAAAGCGACAATCGCCGCAATCTTGATAATCGCAAACCAGAACTCGGTTTCCCCAAAAGCCGAGACGTTAATTGAATTTAAAGCTAACAGTAAGATTAAAATCACAAAACCAGGAATCCATTGCGGTAAGTTAGGAAACCAGAATTGCATATATTCACCAGTTGCGGTGATTTCAGCCATCGCAATCGTGATCCAGCAAACCCAGTATGTCCAACCGGCGACAAACCCGGTCCGGTCACCCAAATACTTTTTAATAAAATCAATGTATGAATGGGTGTTCAGATCAGATAATAATAACTCGCCCAACGCCCGCATGAGTAAAAAGCACATCAGACCGGTGACTAAATAGGCAATCAGAATCGACGGCCCAGCCAAGTGGATGGATTGACCAGCCCCTAAAAATAGGCCGGTCCCAATCGTGCCACCAATCGCAATTAATTGCACATGGCGGCTTTTGAGTCCCCGAGACAGGTGTTCCTGTTCGGGTTGTTGACTTTCTTTCATAATATCAGCACTCCCCTTGAAAACATTATACCGAGGGCTGAAATGACATTCAAAAGGCGACGCTTCGCATTTTTTCAATATTGGTCTAGACCACGATTTTCATGTACTTAAACCGATTGGAAACTGTAAGCGGGCGCACTTCCGGTCAGTCCCACGCTAACCCGCCTTTCTGATTACCTTAACTAACCAACCATTTAACATGAATGACGTGAAACTAACACATAGTATGATGAATAACTTTCATGTAACAAGCCAAAAGACGGCCGCCAAATTGCATTGGCGAACCGTTTTTGGTCATTTATTAGACTTGTGGGTGACCGATACGCTCAACATCACGCGCAATCATCAATTCCTCATTAGTTGGAATCAAGATCGTCCGAATCTTCGCATCCGCCGTACTTAAATCACGTTCGACCCCACTAACTTGATTCTTGTGCGGGTCAATGGCGACACCAAAATAACTGAGCTTATCCGCAATCCGTTGACGCATCTTGGCGTCTCGTTCACCGATACCAGCCGTAATCACAATGGCATCGGCGCCTTGCAGCTCGGCCAAGTAGGCCCCGACATATTTCACAATCCGATTGACGAAAATATCAATAGCGAGTTGCGCTTGTGGGTCGTGGTCGCAACGGGCTTCTAACTCTTTCATATCCGCTGAACCCGCAATTCCGAGTAACCCCGACTGCGTGTTCAAAATTTTGAGCATCGCATCGGGGTCAGCAATCTTCAGCTTTTTCATGAGATACGCCATGAGTGACGGGTCTAAATCCCCGGAACGCGTGGCCATGGTAATCCCGGCTAGCGGAGTAAAGCCCATCGACGTATCCACACTGTGACCTTGGTTGATGGCGGTAATCGAGCTCCCCGCCCCCAAATGCAACGTAATCAGCTTCAACTCATCTAACGGTCGGCCCATCAACTTTGCCGCCCGACTAGCGACATAGCGATGACTCGTCCCGTGGGCCCCAAACTTCCGCGCGCCATATTCTTCATAATAACGATATGGTAACGAGTACAAGTAGTTAACCGCCGGCATGTCCGCATGAAAGGCGGTATCAAAGACCGCTACAGCGGGCACGTTGGGTAAAATTTTCTTAAAAGCCCGAATTCCGATGGCGTTGGCTGGATTATGCAGCGGCGCATATTCGGATAGTCCTTCAATCTGATGCAAGACGTGCTCATCAATTAATACCGAGTCGTGAAAAATCTCACCCCCGGCGACAACCCGATGACCGACGCCGGTTATTTCATCGTAGCTTTCGATGATGTGTAACTTAATTAACTCATCTAAGATGATATTAACGGCGGTTAAGTGGTTCGGTACCGACTCGGTCTCGACATACTCATAGTCCAATCCATACCGGATATGAATTGGCGAACTATCGAGACTAATCCGTTCAATCGCGCCACTCGCAATGACGTGTTCTTGTGGCATCTCAAATAACTTAAACTTTAACGTCGAACTACCGGCGTTAATGGCAATTGTCTTCCCCATTATCCTAACTCGCTCCTAACGACTAATGTTTTGTCCGACCCATTCATCGATTTGGGCGGTAAAAGCTTCAAACGCGCGGGTATCTTCAAACGACGGGAATTCACCGAGCAAGACTTTACCAGCCTGCTTAGCTTCACCCCCGCGTTTTTGTAAGACCACCACGGACTTGCGTGACTTTTCATCCAAAAACAAGTTCGTCGGTAGGTTCAAAAGCCCTTGCAAATATGCTTCGGAACTCATCCATTGGAGCAATCCTTGTGATTCTTGGGATTGGAAAACGTTTGTCGGCACGAGGAAGACACCCCAGCCACCTGGTTGTAATTGCGACATGGCTTGTTCAATCAACAAGTGATGCACGTAAGAATGCCCATTAGTAGCTTTCGTTTTGAACGTTTGTACCCGTTCATCTAACGGATAATAGCCGACTGGCAAATCCCCAATGGCAACTTTGGTCTTGGGCATCACGAGCGGATCAATCGCATCTTGGTGGAACAATGCCACCTTCGATTTTTGTAGATCCATACTCATCGCGGCGATAGCTAATTGGTTGTCATCGTTATCGACACCATAGCCTTGAATCGGCATCGTTTGATTTGGCTGTAATTGATTCATGACCGTCGTAAGTAAGTTACCCGTCCCGACGGCAATATCTAAAATCGATAATTCCGGTGTTTGGCCCACGAGCTTAGCAATCAAATAAGCGGTCAATAACCCGATGGAATCAGGGGTCATTTGATGATTCGGGTCAACCCGATCATTATGAATCGCCTTGAGTAATGCCAATTGTAAGGCCCGCCGAATCGTTTCGGCATCGTATTGTGTCAAATTAACCGTCGCATATAGCTTGGACAGCTCGGCCACGTGTTCGGCATCCGGTTGGCCATCTTCAACTTGAACATGGTCACTTAATAAATTATCCCCGGTTTCAATCAACGCATCGACATACGAGACCGATAACTGTTGCATTAAAATCGTCACTGATCGATCTAAGACCTTAAAGAGCGCCTCAGTTTCTGCTTGTGCCAGAATGCTCACCTCTTCGAAAATACTTGAATACTTTCTCATCTTACCGACTTTCATGAAAGACTTCAAGCTGGAGGCCTGCTATCTCGCTAAATTTTTAGGATTCACTCGTGAATTTTATGCTAGCCGATTTTGCAGAACTCACTTGCTTTTCATGTGGCTGACCAGCTGACTTTGTGCCTTTTTGCACAGCTGCTGGAGCCGGCTCACGATAAGTCTTAAGTATTAATTCATATAAGTTTTCACGCTGTTGAAAGCTAATGTAACGTTGGCTTTCAAAGGTCCCAAAAATTGCCAAGAAAATGATGACCGAAAATAAAATGGTACCGCGCCGTTTTTTCATGATGGTCCTCGTTTCGGTAAAAGTAAGTGGGCCTTAAACACCTGATTATCCCGAGTATAAATTGTCAAAACAAGATTTGGTGTCATCTCATATTTCCGTACATTACCCATCAGTCGAATCGTTGCACCAGTCGGATGGTGTAAGGTCAAATTACGACCTATGACTAACAAATCAAATTGTTTCTTATTCTCATACAAGTGTAAATTACCCGCGGCCGATAATTTAACCGCCGAAAAGTGATGACTTGGTCGCTCTAATTCCCGCAACATCAAGTACCACTCAACCGTCGAGTTAATCCGCTTTGAGTGTTCAACATATTGACGCTGTCCAACACTAAAAATACCAATTAATCCAGTTAAAACGCTCATCGCAATCACGACTTCAATTAACGTAAATCCCTTTTTAGACCATTTCATCCTGCTAATAATTGTGTCTGATGAGTTTGAATCCGGTCTAATTCATACATTGCCCGCGCTTGTTTAATTTCGTTGATTCGCCGACTTTCATGCTTTTTCATTAATGTTTCAATGCCAATGCCTGAAATTAGACCCGCACTCAATAATGTGACTGCGATGATTGTTTCTAGCAGAACAAATCCGTTATGCCTACTTCCGATCTTTAAACGCAATTCCATATGCCCCCCACCCCATTAATGCAGTTAGTTTAATCGTATACTTTGGCTGTAAGTCCGAATGAAATAAGACATAGCGCAAACTAGTATGACCATTGGCTTGAATATCAACACTCGCCCCTCGGTCAATGTGCAATGTTGGTGGTAGCTTGACCACCTTCCAAGCAGTTCGATCAGGCTTATGCATATACGCCACGGTATTCGTATCCTGATAAAAATTGATGGATTGATTGGCACCATGTTTCTTTCCGGTCAGTCCGGCCAACAGTACTTGCTGTTGCCAGTCATTACGTAACTGTTCCCAAAATACTTTCTCAGCGTTTTCTTGGCGAACTCTAGTTGGAAACCGGTAGATTACGACTAATAGCAAGCTACATACAATCCCCAGTACGGTCACCGACTCAATCAACGTAAATCCGAAGCGCTGCCGACTAATTCTTAACATGACTTGGAGCCGTTACCGAGGTACCGTCCTGAGAAACTTTAATTTGTTGGTCACTGGCTTGATTTTTTTGTGATTCGGTCAAATAATGCGCTTCAAACAACTGGTCGACAGTAACACTTTTCTTGCCCGGATTATCATTTAAATACATCGCCGCTTGACCATTCACGACTTTTGTCAGTGCCTCATTTCGCTTAGTTTCCGCTCGTTGTCGCGACGCATTCAAGTTGGGAATCACAATCAACATCAGCAACGCAATAATCCCCAAAACAACGACCATTTCTAATAAAGTGAACCCTTTACGTGGTGCGGTAGTTTTCAACAGCATGCGTTTGACATAGTTCATTTTAAAATCTCCCCCATTGAGTGATACATTGGCAACAATATATTCATGTAAGTGACGAGAATCACGCCGGCGATAATCAAAAACATCGTGGGCTGGATCCAACTGATTAGCCGATTCAATTGGCGAACGAGTTTTTGATATTGGACATTGGCAAAATACAAGAGTTCCTGACTTAATTGTTCCGCGGGATTGGCCTTCCCAATTAATAAAATGAGTTCATCTGGTAATAAGCGGTCAGCCGCAATTAAATCCGGTAGTGACTGACCGGCTAATAGACCGTGCTCAATCCAGGCCCCTTGTTGCTGTAACAACGACTGTGATTTGAAATGTGTACTCACTTCACAAATTCCACGTAGGCCGAGTCCACCAGCGAGTAACATCCCAGCATTCATCGTCAAGTAATAGCCACAATACGCTTTAACTAACGGACCAATCAGTGGTAGGCGGGCCAATCGGGCATAGCGCCGGCGAATTGGTAAGCGGCTTAAATAGGCAGCACCGACTAGTAAACAGCTGCCAATCACCCCGCCCACGCCAATTAATAACCACTGCCAACTAGTTAGACCAGTTGCCGGTGTCGGATTAATCGCGGCAAAATTAGGCATGATCATCGTGCGCACGACCCCCACCGTACTGAACAACACGACTAACAACAAAATTGGATATTGTAACAACCGCCGGATTTGTTGCTGCTGAGTCGTCCGCGTCCGCATCAGGTGACCAGCTTGAATTAACGTCGCCGTTAACGCCCCATGTTGTTCGGCAATTAGTAATTGATAATATAAATCGACGGCAATATAGGCCTGCAGCGCGCTAGCGAGACTTTCGCCCGCTGCTAATTGCTGTAATACTGGTGTGAGCACCTGAAAGTCATGACCATGGATATCGACGACAAATCGTAGGGCCGCTTGCATCGAAAAACCGTTCTCTAATAAATCCGCCACGGTCTCGAATAAGACTGCTTGGTGTTTGACCGACAACCGCTTAGGCTTCTTTGAGCCGCGTCGCCACCGTGGTACTGAGCCGACCATTGGCATACTGTTCATCGATTATTTGCCCCCATTTTGCGGTCATCAAACGCGCCGTTTGGACCGGTAACTCGTGTGGCGTACTAACAATGTCAAAGAGTGTCGCTTGGGTCCCATCCGTCACGGGTACTAGCCGCTGGTAAGACACTCCCGCGAGCGCTTGTTTCACCGTAGCCGGGGCCAAGCCTAATTGCGCCAACCGCGGTAAAATACCATGAACCCCGCGTGCATGAATCGTGCTTAACACGAGATGCCCGCTTAGCGCCGCTTGAATCGCGATTTGCGCCGTTTCCGCATCGCGAATCTCCCCCACGATAAAGACATCCGGGTGATGACGCAGGCCCACTTTGAGTAACTCGGCATAACTCATCTGCGCCGCCGCATTCACTTGTAATTGTAAAAACTTCGGCTCATAAATCTCGACTGGGTCTTCAATCGTCATTATGACCCGCTGTCCCCGTAACTCCCGCACTAAGTCATACATCGTGGTCGTTTTACCCGACCCCATCGGCCCAGCAAAGAGAATTAAACCACTGCGTTGTAGTAGTCCGGTCAACTGGTGACGTTGTTTGGGCACCAGATATTGTAAATTGACCCCCGCCGCCTCGTAGAGTACTCGGACGACTAATGATTCTCGACCTAAAAAATCGCCCACCGCTGAAATTCGCAAGTTCAACGTTTGCGCCGCTAACTCATACGGCATCGCTCCGAGTTGTGGCCGGCGATGATCACTGATTGCCATATTACTACGGTATTTGATATGGTTAATCAGTTGTTGCGCGGCCGCAAGTTCTAACGTCATTAACGTTTCGAGCTTGCCGGCCGTTTGGGCTAAGACTTGATACGCCGAAGTGGTCGGCAACCAATAAATGTCGCTCGCCTGAAAAGTCACGGCGGCCTGAATGATTTGTTGCAGTTGTTGTTCGACTGACACAGCATCACGCTCCTTTCACTTATTAACTCCGTAAAAAGGTGACAAAAAAACGACTGAATCAATAATTAAATTGACTCAATCGCTAATTTTTTTCGTTAGTTTTTACGTCTAAGCACGTTCCGCTTGTTCAATCTCCGCTTTTGTCGGGATGGAAGGCTGCGCGCCTAATTTTTGAACGGCTAATGAAGAGGCCCGGTTCGCCAATCGAACGGCTTCAGACAAGTTGCTGAAGTCCGTCTTCAAGACCGAACTCAACGCACCGATAAAAGTATCGCCGGCCGCAGTCGTATCTAGAGCATTCACTTTATAGGCGGGCACAAAGCCATGGTCGGTCCCCCGCATCCAAAAAGCACCTTTGCTACCGACTGTAATAATCACCGTCTTAACACCTAACGCTTGCAACTTTTCAGCGCCTTTGATCATCGAGTGTTCATCGGTGATGTGCACCCCGGTCAAAGTTTCAGTTTCAGTTTCATTCGGCACGATTAAATCGGTCACCGCTAATAATTCTGTTGGGACAGTCTTAGTGGCTGGCGCTGGATTTAAAATCGTCGTCTTGTTAGCCGCATGGGCTAATTCAAAGCCATGAATCGTGGCAGCTTGCGGCGTTTCAAACTGCGCAATCAAAAAGTCACTGGCGATAATCGCTGGTTTAGCTAATTCGACATCGTCGGCAGTCACTTGTTGATTCGTGCCACCGTCGATTAAAATTCGGTTTTCACTGCTGCTGTCCAGCATAATGAAAGCCGAACCCGTGTTGGCGGCATCACTATGTTGGACATATTGGTCATTGACCCCACTTTCAGTGAGTTGCTTGACCATAAAGTCGCCTTCTTGATCTTGGCCAACTTTGCCAATAAACGTGGTGTCAGCACCTGCTCGGGCCGCTGCAATCGCTTGATTGGCACCTTTACCGCCACCGGCAATTCCTTTACCGGTCAACGGCAACGTTTCACCGGGTTTGGGGAAACGTTTAAAACGTAAGATTGTATCAACATTTAAACTACCTAATACGGTTACTTTATTCATAATTATCGTCCCTTCGAAACTCGCTAGTCCAATTTTAGCAAACTAAACGCGCGGGTACTAGCTTGAACGCCTTTTCTTAGAAATAATTAACCGACGCAACAAAAAAAGCGTGCCCATCAAACGATGAGTACGCTTCTAAACTGCTGATTAGTCGTCGAAGTTAGCGGCGTCGTATACTTCTGATACGTCGTCGTTATCTTCAAGTTCTTCAAGCATGTGTTGTAACTTTTCAACTTTGTCAGCCGGTACGTCGGTTAAGTTTTCAGGAATCATGGTTAATTCGGCAGTTGCCAAAGTATAACCTTTTTCTTGTAACGCATCCCGAACTTCAGCTAATTGTTTAGGGTCAGTGTAAATTTCGAAAGCTTCGTCGCTTGATTGTAAATCATCGCCACCAGCATCCAAAACATCCATCAACATCGTGTCTTCGTCAGTGTCTAAGTCTTCACGAGCAATCACAATGTAGCCACGCCGATCGAACATGTAGCTAACGGCACCCGTTGCAGCTAACGCACCACCATGGTGAGTGAAAGCTGAACGAACCGCAGCAGCTGTCCGGTTTTTGTTGTCGGTTAATGCGTGAACCAGAACTGCGATACCACCAGGGCCGTAGCCTTCGTAAGTAACTTCTTCGTAGTTTTCCGCACCGGAGCCACTACCTTTATCAACCGCCCGTTTAATATTATCCTTAGGCATGTTGGCAGCTTTAGCCTTATCCATGATCAAACGCAAGTTGGCGTTAGAATCAGGATCAGGACCCCCGGCTTTTACAGCCATATAAAGTTCGCGGGAGATTTTTTGGAAAATCTTACCACGTTTAGCATCTTGGGCATTCTTACGGCCTTGGATGTTATGCCATTTACTATGTCCTGACATGTGTGACTCCTTCTTTCGTATTTATTTCGATTTAGTATATAAACATACGTGTAATATAATATCAAATAAAGGGAGCGATTTCAAGGTTTCGGCTTGGCTAAATAAAACACTGGTCTAGCCAACATCAGTCGAGAACGAATCATTACTTTTTAAAGTTTGAATGTCTACGTCCCTGCGCACAAAACAAAAAAAGATACCCATAATTTTGGATACCTCGTAATTTATTAATGGCTCGATTCACATTTACCTCGAACATATCTATTTAATTTCAAACAATAGTGTTGACTCGAGTGCTTTTCGCAATGCAAGTTCCATCATAGTTTCATAACCGGTATTTATTTTTAAAACTTGTGCTAATTGAGTAGTCTCAAGCGCTAATGGCGTTAATATACTTGACAGCTGTTCGGGGGAATACTCAATAAAGCCAAATTTTTTGTAAAATTCAACGCTTAAATTTAATGCATCTAAAGTTATCATAGATGTTCCAATTAATGGTACCAACTGCCAATGGACATTTAATAACAACTGTTTTATGAGTAAACGCCCATAACCCTGTTGCTGATAATTGCGATTGATAGCGAGAAAAGGGACATCGACACAAGGATATCCAGTATTATTACTGCTGCCATTCAAATGATGAAATTTTCGATATCGCTTAGATACCTTTGTCGTATTCATCTGAATCGTATAATAGCCAATAATTTCAGCATCACTATACATCACATTGGTAACCGCATCATTACTCTGATCGTCGTATGCTGCCAGTAAATAATCACTAATTTGATTGTAGGTTTCTTCTAATTTGAATTTTTTACCGGTATCTAGCTCTAAGCTTTCAAAGTTAAGTGGCAAACAACTGAAATTAGCGCACATATGCCTTGTTATTTTTGACTTTACTAACTTCAGCGTATCAATTCTAATGTCTTTACCGTGAAGTTCCATTAAGAATTTCAAGTCGCTTTCTTAGACTTAATTTTTTTGATTCTGACTTTACAATATTAATATGGTAGATTGTAAAATTAATCCGAACGCTGTTCGGACAAAAAAGATCAG
>NZ_AYGX02000144.1 GCF_000498955.2 Lactiplantibacillus fabifermentans DSM 21115
TGATCTTTTTTGTCCGAACAGCGTTCGGATTAATTTTACAATCTACCATATAAATAAAACGAAACTAACGCAAGTGAACCTAATTGCTACCGGACCAACCTTAAAACTGGTTCACACGAATATTATGCCGACCTGTATATCAAAAATCATATATATACGCATAAATCGATTAATGTGGATAGTTAACGAATCAAGTCGTGCGTAGTATGAACATTGACCAGGCGTGCCGATTCATAAAAATGCTACTCAGCTTGATTAGAACGGCATTTGAGGCCAAATTCGGCAAACAAACGTTAATACTATTTTTATTATTTATGACCATCAAATCTGCTGATTTTATATTATTTCGGCGGCAACTGATCAATTAACCAAACTATTATGAACCAATCTACTAATAACCCTTATGAGTAGGAACCCAATATTAACGGGTTATTGTATGTACCAATATTTCACATGTACTTAGCATACGGGTGATAATTGGCCGCAACTACAAAATCACAACTATCATTAATACGTTTTAAAATTTTTATTGCCAATACGTAACCGCGCTTAACATACTTATCGACTACCAGCCAACTTACCGGAGACGGCGCCCACAAAGATGCAATGACTAACACTACGTTGAACCATTGATTTTGCGATTACGCATATAGCACCTCATTCAACGCAAATATCCTACCAGTAATTCATATTTAGTTGTGCAGAGCGGCAATTTCATTACCGCGCTTAACATTTAGTCACAATCTTAGCCGGAAGTCAGCGAGAATATCGCCGTGAAAATGTTCTTAGCGGGGGTTTTTCAGACCACTTAGAACACGGGTCGTGTCGTGAGACTTGCAGGTTGTGTAAGGCTCACGACCGCCCGAGCAGACCGCTTTTTGGCTGACCGGGGTTGCCCCACGGCGCATGTTCTCGCTGGCTGGAGGCGGCGTAACCGGAATTGGGTTGGACCCCGTTTATACACCACGGACGCCGTTTAAGACTTGCTTTTTAGGCTCAAAAGCGAGGTCCAAGACCGCTTCTCAGGCTTGGACCGGTCCCCATGGCGACTGGAATTACGATCAGCCGGCCGCGGCAATGACCATCTTCCATAGACCAAAAAAAGCGCCAACCGCAAAGCGGTCAGCGCTAAAAATAAGTTTATTTTTGTTCAAACGACTTAATGTCGTTAGGATTCAATTGTTGCCACGTCTTCGTGTAGAAGGCGTCGTTGATGTGGTACTTCGGTGTCGTCTTGGATTGTTTGCTCAAAAATGGATTGAGTTGTTGATCCACGGCTAACCAACCGCGCCAGCCTAAGTGAATGGTATCAGTCATGAAGTAATCTTGACCGCCATCTTTAGACAAATCAATGATGTTGTTGAACCCTTGGCTCGTCAATTGATAACGAATCTTCTTGTCAAACTGGGCAATCATACTCATCGATAAGCCCGTGTAATCTGACCAACGTTGGTTGATTGGCGGGATGATGAACATGACGTCCGTATGCGTCTTGGCAAATTGATTCAAGACTAACTGGAAGTCCGCAAATTCCGGTGACTTCGTGTAATCTAACTTGGTTTGCGAATTCTTCAAGCGTTTGTAGTTACGCTTCAACTGCGTATTCCAAAACTTGTTACTGATTTCCAAACTGTTAGAAGTCGTCTGTTGTTTACCGATTTGACCAGCCAACTTATCTAAATTGTTATAGTTATAAGTCGCTGGTAAATATGATTCTTGTTTTTCGACGGTCGTTAAATTCTTGTTAGAAATCCCGATATGGGAGAAGAATTCATCTTCCCGACCTAAGACGCGAGCTTTATAGTTAATATAAGCCATTTGGGCACTCGTTGGTTTGAAACCAGCGGCGACCCGGGCTAAAGCTCCCGCTAACACTTTATCGGACGAACCAGACGGCATTTGCAATAAGCGCTTAGCCGCATATCGGTCCATGGCGGTATTGTGTTCCGTTTGTAACCAGTCGGTCGTTTGTAGTGGTGAGTAGTAGTACGTAAACGCATCACTACGCGTTCCTTTAGGTACAAACCATTGTGGCGAAATTACAAAGACAGCTTTCTTATTAGTTAACTGCTTCTTAACCCCTTGCATCACGAAGTATTGGGTCAAAGATTGGGTACCACGCGCCCCCAATAAAAACGGCCGATAATTCCGCTGGTACTTATCTGCCAATACGGATGGATGCATCGGATCAAACCGTGACCATTCGGATGAGCCAAAAAATGGCACATATCCATCATCTAAAGCAGCCCGTTTAACTTGCCGCCCTTTCAAAACTGTCGCTGACAGTGAAACCGCGGCCTTTTTTTCGGTTGCTTTAGAGACGTGATTTAATCCAAATGAGAACGGTGAGAGCAGCACGGCCAGTAATAAGGCGGCCGCCAAAATAATTGGGCCAAAAATCTTAAACAGGCGTTTGGCAACGCTCATTGCATGCTCTCAACCTTTGCAACGATTTTTGCGGGGGTATCCCATTCAGTCCGTTCGAATTCGGAAACGGGTACTTCAATACCTAATTGGTTTTGTAATTCCAATAAAAGTTGTACGGAACCCATTGAATCTAAAATACCTTCGTCAAATAAGTTCGTATCCATGTTACCTGAAACATCTTCACCAGTTAAATCTTGTAAAATTGATAAAACAGTTGCTTGTGTATCGTCCATTGTAAAAACGCCCCTTTAATAAATATTTTTTTAATTATGGCCGGCCGGTAAAGAATAACGTGTTCAAGAATCCTGAGAAGATCAAGAAACTAAAGCAGACCACGTTAAACGTTAAGAAGATGGCAAACCATTCCGTAAACCGATTGTGTGGAATTTGCGCTTGATGCTTTTTCTTGTAACGTAACCAAGCATCGTTAATAACCATCGCAAACCCATGGAATAACCCATAAACAATATAGTACCAAGTTTCCCCGTGCCAGAACCCCATGATCAACATGTTAATGACATAACAGACGTTGGCCGTGGTGATCCGACTCTTAAAGACTTTGTGCTTCATGACGAAGAACACTAACCGCATGTAAATGTAGTCACGGAACCAGAAGGACAAGGTCATGTGCCAACGATTCCAGAAGTCTTTAATATTTTTGGCCTTGAAGGGGGCGTTGAAGTTCATTGGTGTTTCAATCCCCATCAAGTAACTGACCCCGACGGCAAACAAACTGTAGCCGGCAAAGTCAAAGAACAAGTCCATACTATACGTATACATGACCCCGAGCAAGGCCCATGAGATACCATGGGCTTGCAAGGCCGCGTGTTCGACCGTTGGTAACATGACCGTCCCGAAGATGTATGCCAAGATGAATTTGTAGAAGAACCCGATAAAGATGTATCGGACCCCTTTTTCAACTAAGCCTAAGTACTTCTCACGGGTCGGCACGCTATCGTAATCTTTAATGAAACGCCGGTAACGGTCAATCGGCCCCGATGAAATCGTCGGGAAGAACAGCAAGAACTGACCGAATAGGACCGGATGGAATTCTTTAATAATCCCATCACGAGTTTCCATAATGGTCTGCACGACTTTGAAGGTCAAGTATGAAATCCCTAAGAAACCAATAATGGAACTGGCTCCGTGGGCGACCGCCGGCGTGATTTTAACAACAGCAAGTGGAATAATTGCTAAAATCACACTAACCACAAATATCCAACCTTTATTCGGCGAATCCGGCCGTTGCCGGTAACGCGAATATAACCAAACTAAACAAATTTGATAAACTAGGTAGATAATCAGGGCAATCCCCGTTTTCCACTTAATGCCGCCAAACGTCAACATTAAGAAAACAAAGGACACGATCGTCTCATAAATATGCGATCGATGGCCATAGAGTAACCCAATCATCAACGGCAACAGCGCGATGAACAATAGGATAAAGTAAGTTGGATTACCGTATGGATCAAACGACATCATTCGGGATTGACCTCTTTCATGATCGACTTGACATCAATTTTACCGTTTGGTGTTAATGGCAAGCTCGTTTGATAAACAAACCGTTGGGGAATCATGTATTCCATCATCATTCCTTGTAAGTCTTTTTTAATCGCCGTAGTTAAAGCGAAGTCGCTCTCAAAGTCGTTTGGCTTTGGCACAACGTACGCAATCATTTGGGTAACCTTATGTTGCTTATCGTATTTTGGTACCGCTACGGCTTGTTCAATGTGTTGCTGTTGACCTAAGAAATGGTCAACTTCTTCGAGTTCGATACGGTAACCATGCATCTTAATCTGGAAATCTACCCGACCGCGATAGCGGAATAACCCGTCATCATCCATCGTGCCAATATCCCCAGAATGATAAGCGGCTTGCCCATCAAGTTCGAAGAACGCTTTTTCAGTTTTTTCAGGATTATGCAAGTACCCTTTGGAAACACTCGGACCAGCGATAATTAATTCGCCTTCCGTCCCGTTTTCAACCGGTTCGCCATTTTCATCAACGACAAGCATCCGCGTATCTGCTTTAGCATAACCGATTGGTAACCGGTCAAACTTAGCTAACGCTTCATCAGTGATTTCAATTTGGGTGACGGCCACACAAGTTTCAGTGGGACCGTACGTATTGAAAATCCGTGCTGCCGGGAACCGTTTCTTCAAGGTCGCCGCAGTCTTATGGGTCAATTCTTCCCCACAGAACAAGAAGTGCGTCAAACTTGGCAAGTGTTCAGCATCAAACTTAGGTTCCAACAAGCAGATATCCATAAAGGATGGTGTTGAGACCCAAACGTTAATTGGTAACGTTGGTAAGGCGGCAAATAATTGCTTGAAATCATCGGTAACGGCTTTTGGTAACGCGTAAAGCGTTCCACCTAAAGCTAACGTTGGATATACATCCATGACCGATAAGTCAAATGAATATGGTGGTTGTGATAATGAATTAGGTTGTTTTGGTAACCCAAAGTCATCACTCAACATCCAGTTCACGTAACTTAATAAGTTGTCATGACTGATTTCAACCCCTTTAGGTTTACCAGTCGTCCCGGAAGTAAAGATAATATAGTAATCATCGTCACCACTGACAGCATGGTCAGCTTGATAGTCAACCGGCTTAGCCGTAATGGCCGCCAATTGATCTGGCGTGATGACTGGTGTGGCACCCACGCCGGTTGGTAAGTCAACGACGGCAATCACCGCTGCTGGTTTGGCGATGTCGTTAATCATCGTCAACCGTTCATTGGGTGAGTGCGTGTCAATCGGGATGTAAGCCCGACCTGATTTGACGACCCCCAGGAACGTCGCAATCATTTCGAACGTTTGGCCCCCGAAGACAATAATGGGTGCTTTTGGTGCCAAGGCTAACGTATCTAAGTGCGCTGCTAAGGCATCCGAATAAGCTTTTAATTCCGCATAAGTATGCGTTTCCCCTTGCACGTCGTAAACAACTTTTTGCGGTTGGGTCCGCGCAAAATCATCAATCGTTTTGATCATATTTTCAATCATCGTTAATCTCCCCCAAACAATAACTTAATATTGCCCAATTAGAATTCATTGTAAATAAACTTAGCTTGGTTAATACCACTGTACCCATACAAATAAACTAAGGCCAGCATGATAGCAAAGTAGAATACTGTTAGTGCAATAAATTGAACGACCGGACGTTGAAACCAGTGCTTCAATTTTGCAAACATGCCCTCACCCCCTCCAAATTAGTCATCTGGCCACTACTTAAGGTTGCCTTTCATCATTTCAGTGTAAATCTTTTGGGCTGGTGCTAAGGTCGAAGTCGCATTGCGGTAATAATTGGATAACAACACGACACCGGTTTTACCAGTCGTTGACATGCGAACAACCGATTCATAACCATAACCGAGGCCATGGGAACGATAAACTTGCGGTGTTTCATTATAAACGCCGCCACCATAAGTCCCGGTAGCCGTCCGTGTATGCAATATCTCAACATTTTTCGGTGTAATCAGCTTGCCCGTTTCAATGGCTTGTTCAACTTTAAATAAATCACCGACACTCATGTAAACTTGGCCGGTTCCTAACTCATTGTTCATCATTGCGGTGGTTTCAACAAATGCCGCATCATACGTTGGTTTTATCTCACCCGTTTTGGCTTGATAACCAGTCGTGGCATGTTGCCCCAAACCATGAATCACAAAGCCCGTGTGCTTTAATTTCAAGCGGCGAATAATATTAGTGGTAAAAACTTGTTGATAAGTCTTACCCGTTAATTGTCGGATAATCCCTGCCAATAGTAAATAGTTTACCGAAGAATAGTTAAACTTACCAAGCTTTGCAGCTGTAAATTTCGTATGATTAACTGCGTAATCAACGACTTGTTTTTCAGATAGGTTCGCCGTTGACCCTTGGGCTAACCGAAAGCCGGTCGTCATATCTAACATTTGACGAATCGTCGTCTGTTCCGCTCCCGGTAGACTCGGATAAAATTTTGACACTTTATCCGTCAACTTCAAGCGATGCTTTTGAACGAGCTGCATGAGCAACGTCGCCGTAATTGACTTTTGAATCGACAAAATTTGATATTTAGAATCCGGACCGTTCAAGCGACCATCGCGGGCGTTCGCATAACCAAATCCTTTGCGATACAAGACCTTATTGTTGCGTACGACTAACGCCGTGCCAACAAAGTGATCGGCCTTTAAGATCTGCGTGATTTGCTTACCGGCCGCTTTGTTTTTCGTAACTTTAACGGCGGCCACTTGGTGAGCTACTTTTTTTTGAACGCGCTTGGCTTTTTTGACTTTGGCCTTCGCCGCCGTCTTTTTTTGCTGTGTGGCGGTCACGCGATTCGTATAATGCACATAGTAACCGGCCCCGCCGCCGATAACCGCTAGTCCAACTAGGACCGACGCAAATAATTTTATGTGTTTCACGTTGTTAACTTCCCCATCAGTCAATTTGTCACGAACTAATCGGAAACCAGTCCCATCCAAGGCTTCGCGGATTCGTCATGTTCAATCATAAGTCTACCAATTCATTCCGGTTATACGCGGAAATGACGTGAAAAAAACAAAAACCTGCACGTCCGTTTCAATTCACGGCATTTTTGTAACGGTTTTGTAACATAACCGTTTCAGCCACGACGGCCCATTGATTCACCCCCTTGATTAATTCTAGCACCCCTAATATTACTTATATAATATATCGTAACCATTTGGTAAAAATCGACCAGCCAGAAAGGTTAATTAATAAACTAGAACGGCCCCTTGACGACCTCACAAAAAAATGGCTAGTTACTACAGTTGGCAGTAACTAGCCATTGAATTAAATGTTAAGAAATGTATAAGACGGTATCCCTACAGGTGGGTTAAACGCCCCGTAACTTATCAAATAATGAACTTTTACCATTGCCAGCGACCGTTTTACCACTCGCTTTAGCAAAGGATTTCAAGGCTTCTTTTTGGCCTTTGTTCAAATGATTTGGCGTTTCGATGTTAACCGTGACGCGTTCATCCCCGTTGCCGTTACCACGCAGACGTGGCGCCCCTTTACCGCGTAAGCGGAAGGTCGTCCCCGTTTGGGTGCCAGCTGGAATCTTCAACTTAACGTCACCGTGGACCGTCTTCACTTGGACTTCATCACCTAAAGCGGCTTGCACGAAGTCGATTGGTAACTTGAAGTAAATCGTCGCCCCATCACGCTCGAATTCATCGCTAGGTTCAACGCGGAAGATAATGAACAAGTCCCCATAAGGGCCACCATTGGCACCGGCTTCCCCTTGGTTTTGGAGGCGCATTTGTTGGCCTTCTTCAACCCCAGCAGGCACCGTTACTTTAATGGAATGACTTTGTTCCGTATGACCAGAACCACCACAAGTCGCACATTTGTCTTGGATTTCTTTCCCAGTTCCATGACAAACATCACAAACTTGTTGACTCATCATGCGGCCCAGCGGCGTATTCGTTTGGACTTGAATATAGCCGCTCCCGTGACACTTCGAACAGGTAACCGGTGACGTGCCAGGCTTAGCACCCGAACCACCACAGGTTTCACATTGTTCTTCACGATTATACGTAATATTGGTTTTCTTACCGAAGATGGCGTCTTCAAATTTCAACGTCATTTCATATTGTAAGTCCCGCCCTTGTTGTGGGGCCGTGGGGTTAGGCCGGCGACCGCCGCCACCAGCTGCACCACCGAAAAATGAACTGAAGATATCTTCGAAACCGCCGCCACCAAAACCGCCAAAGTCTTGGCCACCGCCGAAACCACCAGCACCACCACCGAAGCCTTGTTGGCCCCCGGTTGACCCAAATTGATCATATTGAGCCCGTTTTTGTGGATCACCCAGCGTTTCGTAGGCCTCATTGACCGCCTTGAATTTTTCTTCGGCGCCAGGCTCGTGGTTCAAATCGGGATGGTACTTCTTCGAAAGCTTTCGATAAGCCTTCTTAATTTCATCTTGACTGGCATCTTTTTCAATACCCAGAACCTTATATAAATCTTGCTCTGCCATAGCAGCCTCCTAATGATTCTCGATTAAAGTCTCACTAATTTTAGCATATCTAATACAAAAAGGCCAAAGCCGCGTGGCCTTGGCCTTTCGTAATTGATTCAGCTTACTTCTTGTCCTTGTCTTTATCCAAGTCTTCGAAGTCACCATCAACCGTATTGTCGTCGCCACTCTTAGCGTCGTCGGCATTACCAGCAGCTGACCCAGCAGCGCCATCAGCGTTACCTTGAGCTTCTTGCGTTTGTTGGTAAAGTTTGACTGACAAGTCTTGCACGATCTTGTTCAAGTCATCCTTCTTAGCTTTCATTTCTTCAACGTTGTTATCATCTTGGGCTTTCTTCAAAGCGTCACGCGCATCTTGCGCTTTTTTGACTTCTTCATCAGAAACCTTACCCTTGAGTTCTTTGAGCGTCTTGTCAGTCGTAAAGATCAATTGGTCAACTTCATTCTTCAAGTCAACTTCTTCTTTACGCTTCTTGTCAGCATCTTCGTTTTCTTTGGCTTCCTTGACCATTTGATCAATTTCGTCGTCAGAAAGACCCGATGAACTCTTGATGGTAATCTTTTGTTCTTTGTTCGTCCCCATATCCTTAGCAGAGACGTTAACAATCCCGTTCTTATCAATATCGAACTTAACTTCGATTTGAGGAACCCCACGAGGAGCGGCTGGGATGTCAGTCAATTGGAAACGACCTAATGTCTTGTTATCCGCAGCCATTGGACGTTCACCTTGCAAGACATGAATATCAACGGCTGGTTGGTTATCAGCGGCTGTTGAGAACACTTGTGACTTGCTAGTTGGGATGGTCGTATTACGATCAATCAACTTAGTGAAGACGCCACCCATGGTTTCAATCCCTAATGATAATGGCGTAACGTCAAGTAAGACCACGTCTTTAACATCACCAGTGATGACCCCACCTTGAACCGCGGCCCCTAAAGCAACGGCTTCGTCTGGGTTGATGGAATGGTTAGATTCTTTGCCAGTCCACTTTTCAACGGCTTCTTGAACCGCGGGAATCCGAGTTGAACCACCATTTAAGATGACCACGTCTAAGTCAGAAGCGCTCAAGTTAGCGTCCTTCAAGGCGTTTTCAACTGGGACACGCGTCTTTTCAACTAAGTCTTCAGTTAATTCATTGAACTTAGCGCGTGTTAAGCTGCGTTCCAAATGTAACGGACCGTTGGCACCTGCGGAAATAAATGGCAAGCTGATGTTGGCTTCGGAAACACCAGAGAGGTCTTTCTTCGCTTTTTCAGCCGCATCCTTTAACCGTTGTAAGGCCATCTTGTCTTGTGACAAGTCGATACCGTTGTCAGCTTTGAAGCCTTCAACTAACCAGTCGATAATCTTTTGGTCAAAGTCATCCCCACCTAAATGAGTATCCCCATTAGTTGATAAGACTTCAAACACACCGTCGCCTAATTCCAAGATGGAAACATCAAAAGTCCCACCACCAAGGTCATAAACTAAGATTTTTTCATCTTTGTCGGTTTTATCCAAACCATAAGCCAAAGCAGCGGCCGTTGGTTCGTTGATAATCCGTTCGATGTTCAAACCAGCGATTTTACCAGCGTCTTTAGTGGCTTGACGTTGGGCATCGTTAAAGTATGCTGGGACGGTAACAACGGCTTTTTCAACCGTGTCGCCTAAATAATCTTCAGCAAAACCTTTGATATATTGTAAGATCATTGCTGAAATTTGTTGTGGCGTGTAGTCCTTGCCTTCGATGCTAACTTTGTAACCAGCTTCACCCATGTGACGCTTGATTGAAGCGACCGTGTTAGGGTTAGTGATTGCTTGCCGTTTAGCGACTTCACCGACTTGGGTTTCGCCATCTTTAAATGCTACTACTGATGGGACCGTCCGGCCACCTTCAGGAGTCGTGATAATCTTAGGTTCACTACCTTCGAGAACAGCAACTGCAGAGTTAGTCGTCCCGAGGTCAATCCCGATAATTTTATTACTTGCCATAAATTAACAAACCTCTTTTAAATTTATTTTTGTTTTTTTATTGCGCAACGATAACCATTGCTGGTCGTAACGTCCGGTCTTTGAATAAGTACCCTTTTTGAAGCACTTGGACAACCGTATCAGCCGGATGATCATCATCTGCTGGTACCGTTTGAACGGCTTGGGCCACGTTCGGATCAAATTTTTCACCAGCCGCTTTCACTTCGGTGACATTGTTTTTCTTCAACGCTTCTTGTAAATGGCCATAGACCATTTCAACACCCTTTTTAAGTTGCGAAGCCGCTTCATCAGAAGCTTCCGCCGCTAAAGCACGTTCCAAGTTATCCAAAACTGGTAAGACGTCTTTGGCTAACGTTTGACCATCGTATTTGATGATGGCGGCTTGCTCTTTTTTAAACCGATTTTGCATATTTACAAGTTCAGCTTGCGTCCGGAGCAATTGGTCATCTTTGGCGTCTAATTGCTTTTGCAAATCAGCAATTTGGGCGTCACGTGGGTCAACGTCAGTCGTTGCTTGTTGATCATCAGCCGTCGTCTTAGCTGCGTCATCCGCAGTAGACGTGGCCGCTTGGCTCGCGGCACTAACTTTTTCTTCATCAGTGGCCGCACTGCTAGTTGGTTCTTTTGCCAATGATTTCATCTCCCTGTCCGTCACTCGTCAAAGTACCGGTAATAGTCTAACAATTTGCGGGCCAGTTCACGTTGGAACGCCCCCATCAACCCAATCATCCGCGAGTATGGCATGGCCGTTGGTCCAAGCAAGGCAATAATACCTTGGCCGTGCTGGTCAACGTCATACGTGGCGGTAATTAAGCTGTAGTCTTTTAACAAATCGTTGGTGATTTCATTACCGATGCGGACTTGGATGTGTTGACCCGGTGAGCCAATCACACTAGCCAAGTTGTCCGTCTGATCAAGCAATGAATACAGTGATTGCATTTCTTTGGGGTCCGACTTAGTCGTATAGTTGAACATGTTCAACTTACCACCGACGTAGAACCGCTCCGAAGCTGCCTTGGACAATACGCTGCCAAAGATATCTAAGAACCCGTCCGGATCTTGCAAATAATGCGCCAACTGGAATGGAATCTCATGTTGTAACTTTGCCAGCACGTCTTGTAACGGCAGGCCAATCAATTGATCATCGATAAAACGAACGACTGGCTCCAATTCGTCACCAGTTAAATCGTTTGGAATCGTAAAGGTCTGGTTTTCAACGTCACCGTTATTCGTCACTAGAATCGCCATCACTTGATGGTTCCCTAATGGGACTAAACGAAAACCGCTGAGCCGGCTATCTTTCAATTCCGGGCGCAACGTAAAGGTCGTGTAACTTGTCAATTGTGACAAAATATCGGCCGATTGCGCGACGATTTCATCGATTTTATGAAACTCACCACCCAACGAATGTTGAATGACCTTCAAGTCTTTGCTATCCACTTTTTCGGGTTTCAATATATGGTCAACATAGTATCGATAGCCTTTAATGGATGGAATCCGACCTGAAGAAAGATGCGTTTTGACGATTAATCCTAAATCCTCGAGTCGCGCCATTTCATTACGAATCGTGGCGGAACTGACTTTCATCGGCAGTTCTTGGACTAACGATTTGGACCCAACTGGGTTACCGCCTTCGGTATAGTCACGGACAATGGCCTTCAAAATCAGGCTTTGTCGTTCAGTTAACGTGATCATCACCTCTTTTTAGCACTTAACTTAATGGAGTGCTAACACAATTACTAATATAACAACCTCATAGGTTAAAGTCAAGGAAAGACAAAGTTTTTTAGCAAAATAATTGGTCGAGTGCTAATTTTCTGATTTTCACGGCTAAATACTACTGCCAATTGACTAGAAAGTTCTCGCCGCGAAGACCGGTCCAATCAGTTTTTCCCTCGCTTACTGGTATCTAAAAGCCCACCAATTAACTCAGCTGGCTTGGCCCCCATGCACGGGTACGCCAAGACATTAACTTCACCCTCACAACGGATTCATTCCCGATGACTGCCCGTTAAATCAATTACATTTAGCAGCTAATAAAAACGAGTGCTAAATTTAAGGACTTTATTTTATCGATGACGAACGGGAAAAGTCAATTGCCCTGCGCGTTCACAACGCCTGTATGATGACCTTTATTTATGCCATCATCGGATTAATTCTGGTCACTTTTTCATTGATGACGGGCTGGCACCTAACTGTACAGTCATTCGGTAACATTTTGTTGGTACTATTGCTATTATTACTATTTGGAACCAATTGTCAGTATTACTTTTTATGCATAAATACGACTGCGCCTAGCCAGATTGCCTAAATTAATGATTTCAATATAAAAAAGATAATGTCCACGTTGACTGGTGATTAAATCACGTCAGCGTGGGCATTATCTTTTTATACTTAATGATAGAACAGCCATCAGATGCTAAGGGCCCTTCCAGAGATTAGTGAATCTGCTTTAACCAAAATCCTTACAGAATGTCACAGTTAAAAGAAAACATTTAACGGCGACCCTATTTCCAATCAGCCGACCGAACAAAACGATATTACTGATATACCGATTAATCACCGTTTTTTCGAACACATCGGAATGGTACCACGTTTACTTATTAAAAGTTCAATTCAGTTGTGAGTCAGTAGCAATGGAAGTAACCGTGTAAGTGGCGTTAGTTCGGCTGAATTTTGCCGGACTTACGGCACCGACATCTTTGAAGATTGGCGGGTTGGGCCGAGCTTCAAAGTGAGGTTCGAGACCGCTTTTTGGCTCGAACCGGTCGTCACGGCTACTGGAATTGCTACTGACTAACAACGGCAATTCCAGCTTCACCAATCTTTAGAAAAATCCGAATTTAGCTGTGGCAGCGGCAATTACTAGCGTTCAGCTTTATTAATCGCCGAGTCGATTTCGTTATTATCGAATTTTTGTTGTAAATAATCGGCATTGTCGATGGGCAAATGCACGTGGAAGTCCGCGAAGCGTTGGACTTTCAATGTGGCTTGGTCAATGTCAAAGCCGAGCAAGTGCCCGCCTAATTGATGGTCCGCACTCAAGAAATGCAAATGGAACCCACCGACCGTGGCACCTTGAAATAAATGTGGCGCATAATAACCGATAATGGTCCCTTGAACATCATCACCGGTAAATTCTGGCTGCGTCGCAGTCGCTTCCACAAGCGTATGATATGGCTTCGTTTGCTTTGGCGCCACGCGCGTATGGATATGCTTGAACGTGCCATCAATTCGAATGGCCGCGAAGACATTGCTCAATTGATAATCGTGCACCGTTTGTTGTTCGAACGTTGGTTGGTCCATCGGCGTCAAAGCTTTAGTAGCATCGGGCGCTTCAAAATGCACAGAAGCAAATGGTAACGTCTCATCGGCCGCAATTTCACGGACGACACCATCTTCGCGGGCCTGATAGGCGTGACCATCTAAAATGATGACTTCCCCATTTAACCCCGTCAACGTCCCAATACCAGCATCGCCATGCTGCAATAATTCGCCGGCAGTAATCGTGCCGTCGTACAATCCAGGTACTAATAAGCCTAACGTTCCTTGCTGAAAAATCGTCGTGGTATCTTTTGCCATAAATTTAGTCCTCCTTAGCTACCGTGACCGTCCACAAACGTGGGGTTGCTTGAAAAGGGTGCGCCGCATAATACGCACGCGTGGCGGCCTCATCTTGGTGCAATTGTGCCACCAAGGCATCGGCACCGTCAAATTTTACTTCACCGCGCATGCGATGTCCCCAGCGAACCGTGACGTGCTGTCCATAAATATCGCCGTGAAAATCTAATAAGTAGATTTCGACGGTAATCGGCCGATGATCCCCGAAAGTGACATTACGCCCGACTGACGCCATCCCAACGACCCATTGATCGTTGACTTGCACCATCGTGGCATAAATTCCAATTCCGGGCACCCGGGTATTACTGTCGTGGGCGACATTAGCCGTTGGAAAGCCGAGCGTCCGCCCGCGAGCTTCGCCATGCACGACCACCCCCGCCGTTTCATATTCATAACCAAGTAACTGGTTCGCTAAGTCTAAATCGCCAGTATCAATCGCTTGGCGAATCCGGGTCGAACTGATTTTTTGTTGGCCTTCAATTTCTTTGGGCACTTCAATAATATTGAAGCGGCCTTGCGCATAATCGCCAAGGCGTTGCATATTAGCCGTATCAGCCGGACCATAAGTATAGTCAAAACCAGCCACCACCGTGGTCGCATGTAAGCCGACAATCAACTTGTCGACAAACGTTTGGGGTGGCATTGCACCAACGGCCGCATCGAAATGGAGAATATATAAAATATCGACACCCATTTCAGCCATTAAAGTTTCTTTTTGGCCGACCGTCGTTAAGTACCGGACGCCCTTTGGATCAGCATGTTGAAAGACGACTGACGGATGTTGATCAAAGGTCATGACCGCCAGTTTGGTACCACTGACTTGGGCGGCCTGCCGTGCCGTCGCAACCACTCGTTGATGACCGCGATGGACGCCGTCAAAAAAACCGAGCGCTAACGTGATTTCACCAGCAGGAATGGTGGCTGCTGCGACTGGATATGTTAAATTAATCACCTGCATGTTCAAAAACTCCTTAATTTACCGAAAACATTTTAAACGGCTTATACCGTTGTTCATCTGGGTGGAAACTGTACAAACATTTGATTTGGCCTTGATACGTAAAGGCGACCATGGTGTCCGCATCGGGGTCCGCCTGTTGCCCTTCATCGGCATTCAGCCAGACGCCATTTTTGACTTTGGCCCATTGCGCATCCGTTAACGCCACTTGCGGATAGTGACTCAAGGCCTTGTCGATGGGTGCTAATAAATCATCAGCAGTTTCCGTGGCGACCGCCGCTTCGATTTGTTCAAAAGTCACGGTTTCATCTAAAGTAAAACCGCCACTCTTTAGCCGCGTTAAATCGCTCATCACTGCCGGCACGCCCAGCTTTTTACCAAAATCAACGGCTAAAGTCCGGACATAGGTCCCTTTCGTACAGTCGACCGTAAAGTAAATCGTCTGCGTTTGGGTGGCTGCATCGTAAGTCGCCGCTTGCCGTTGTTCAAAACACTTAATCGTCACGTGCCGTTCTGGTCGTTCGACCGTTTCACCGTGGCGCGCATAATCGTACAACCGCCGACCATTAACTTTGACCGCTGAAAACATCGGTGGAATTTGAATAATGTCGCCGGTCATGCTAGCTAAAGTTGCTTCGATCTCTTCATTACTGAACGGGGCTTGGATGGCTTCGCGAGCAACTTCTTCCCCATCTAAATCTTCGGTGGTCGTGGCAAACCCCAACGTAATGCTCCCTTGGTACTGTTTACCAGAAGCCACGAGGAACTGGACCACCTTGGTAGCGTTACCAATACAAATTGGCAAGACCCCGTCCACATTCGGATCAAGGGTGCCTGAATGACCCACTTTGCGGGTATGATATAATTTTCTAATTTTGGCCACGCAGTCAAAACTCGTTAAGCCGCGTGGTTTGTAAAGCGGTAAAATTCCGTTTGGCATTATTTTGCTCCTTAAAGTTAACTTTTTTCAGTATACCACAATGTTGAAAACACAAAAAAGCAATCATCCCCAAGATGACTGCTTTTTTGCGCCTTAACTCACTTGCTCGCGACGGGCCTGAATCCCGGTAATGACTTCCGCTAATGTCTGACTCGCCATCTCGGCTTCCGCCGCGGCCTGGACGCGGGCATAGAGCCCATCTAACGTCTGTTGAATGTTGGCCCCGACCGGACACGCCATATTCGTGCGCGGGTCAACGTGTAGTAAGTCGTGATTGGTTTCCACCGCATTGAAAACATCTAGTACGGTAATGTCGCCCGCTGGTTTCGCCAACCGTGGTCGCGCAGCACCCGCTTGGCTCACGAGCAACCCGGCCTTTTTCAGACTCGCCATCAAGCGACGGACCACACTAGCGTTAGCTTCAATACTCAGCGCAATTTGGTCACTAGTGATCTTTTCATCTGGAATAATCGCCACATACGCCAAAATATGAATCGCATCACTCAACTTATAAGAATATTTCACCAGCATAGCCTCCCTTGTCAATCTATTGCTTTTATTGTACTAAAGAAACTAGCCGCTCGCTAATCATAAGTTGTTGACGATGCTAACGCGCCAAAATTTCTTTGATAGCATCCGCAATTGGCGTTAATTCATGTCCTAAGACCGTTGGCAAATCAGCGCTGACAACATTCAATTCATTGTCAGCCATCATCGCTTGCATACCAGCAAACACGTTAACTAAACCGGCATCCATCCCAGCAGCCGTCATTGCTTTGACATATTCCGTAGCACTAACCGCTTTAAATTCAAAGTCATGGCGACCAGTAACAGCTTTAATCGCGGCTGCCAAATCAGCATATGACCGTGGTTGCCCACCAAATTCATAGACGGCTTTTGGCTCCGCCATCAACATCACCTTAGCGGCTGCCACCGCGTATTCACGTTCCAAAGCAAAACTCATCTTACCGGCACCCGCGGCATAAACGGCATCTTGACCAGCAGCCCCCGCTTTTAAGTAACTCAATTCATTTTCTAAGTACCAAGCGTTGCGTAAGAAGGAATATTGCAAGCCACTATCCTTCAACATTTTTTCGGTGGCCACATGATCGGCAGACAAGGCCGATTTTGCAGTATCGGCTTTGGCAAAACTCGTATAAGCCACATACTTCACGCCGGCATTTTTAGCCGCCGTCACCATATTTTGATGTTGCGTTTGCCGCGAAATTTCGCCACCAGGAACGGATGAGATAAACAATAACCGATCAACGCCGGTCAATGCTTTTTCTAGTGCTGGTTCATCGGTATAGTCGGCTTGCCGCACGTCGATAGTCGTCGGCAACACTTGCGCCGCCTTCTCCGGATTACGCACAATCGCCACAATATCGGTGGGTGCGACCGTTTGTAAAAGTTCATTAATTGCTAATTGACCAAAATGCCCCGTTGCTGCTGAAATTGCATATTTCATCATTAAAAACTTCCTTTCAAATCACTCATTATTGTTACTTTATAATCAACAACTATTATATTAACTAGTTGTTACTTTAAAGTCAACAATAAAGTTTCAAGGCTATGCTGACAAACGTAACGCTCACACATGCAGCGTTGATCAATAAGCAATTACTCGAACCAATCAGTGCCAATAATCAACTAAGGAATGGTTAGTCTCATCAATCCACCAACAGGTTCAAGTAAAAAACATCCCCCACAATTAATGACCAACTCAAATACCAAATCACCCATTATTGCGCACCATTCCGGCCCAAGCATAATTTAGTCGTGAGCCAGCCATAACGTGGCCAGCGACACCTTTTAAGATTCATTCCTACAACGAGCTATCATCGTGCTAATCAATGACACATTTTGTCATTAAGCTGATATTTAGCAGTTGGCCGACCGTAATGGAAGCCGTCCTGCAGGTGGCGTTAACGGCCGTTTTTTGGCCGTTTACACCACGGACGTCTTTTGAGACTTGGGTTTCAGGCTCAAAAGCGAGGTCCAAGACCGCCCCTCAGGCTTGGACCGGTCCCAGGACCGCTGGAATTACGGTCGGCCAACTGCGGCCACAATCAACACCTCCAAACCAAAAAAGACCGTCCCAGATAAACCCAGGACGGTCAAAACCAAGTTAGTCAAACGACTATTCTTGACGTTTTAAGTTGTTGATTAATTCATCGATACGACTGCCGTATTGAACTGATTGATCACGTTCAAAAATCAATTCTGGCGTCTTATAGATGCTCAAGCGTGAGCCGAGTTCACTACGGATGAGGCCTTTCGCTTTTTCAAGCCCAGTGGCCGTCTTTTCACCGTCAGACGCTTTGTCTGACAAGATACTGTAGTAAATCGTGGCTTGTTGTAAATCGCCAGTGACGGTGACGCCGGTAATGGTTAACCCAGCGACCCGGGGATCACGGACGCGCTTCAATAGAATGTCATCGACTTCTTTTTGAATTTCTTGTTCAAGCCGACCAACCCGATAATGTTGTGCCATTTAACGCACCTCCTTGAGGGATTGCTTATTCAATCGGAACTTCTTTCATCACATAAGCTTCGATAACGTCATTGACCTTGATATCATTGTAATCTTCGATCCGTAACCCTAATTCGAAACCTTGTTTAACTTCTTTAACGTCATCTTTGAAGCGACGGAGACTGGCAAGCTTACCGTCGTAAATAACCACACCGTCACGGATAACCCGGACGCCGGATTCACGATGGATAACCCCATCAGTAACCATCCCACCACCGATAGTCCCAATCTTAGAAACCTTGTAGATTTCACGGATTTCGGCTTGACCAGTGATCTTTTCTTCATACTTAGGTTCAAGCATCCCCTTCATGGCGCTTTCGATTTCATCGATAGCGTTGTAGATAACTTGATGTAAACGAATGTCGACATCGTCGGTATCTGCTTGGGATTTCGCTTGCGGCGTTGGCCGGACATTGAACCCAATAATGATGGCGTTACTTGCTTCAGCTAAGGCCACATCACTTTCGTTGATCGCCCCAACCGCCGTATGGATGATGTTGACACGGACGCCTTCAACATCAATCTTTTGTAAACTACCTGCTAAGGCTTCAACGGAACCTTGAACGTCGGCCTTAATAATAACGTCGACTTCTTTAAGTTCACCTTGCTTCATGGAATCAAACAAGTTATCCAAGGTCACATGGGCCGTGGCTTTCCGTTCGTCCATCAAGGCTTGCTTAGCCCGTTGTTCACCAGCATCGCGGGCGGTCTTTTCATCATCAAAGACGATGAAACGGTCCCCAGCATCTGGCACATCATTCAAACCAGTAATTTCGATTGGCGTTGATGGTACGGCTTCTTTGATGCGTTTCCCATGATCATTAGTCATGGTCCGCACTTTACCATAAGTGTTCCCAACAACGATTGGGTCACCGACGTGCATCGTCCCTTGTTGAACTAACAAGGTCGCCGTTGAGCCTTTCCCACGATCCAAACTAGCTTCAAGTACCGACCCAGCCGCATTTTGCTTAGGGTTAGCCGTTAATTCAAGCACTTCGGATTGTAAGAGGATCATGTCCAATAATTCGTCTAAGTTCTTACCGAATTTAGCTGAAATTTGGACGAAGATCGTGTCGCCACCCCAGTCTTCAGGAATCAAACCGTATTCGGTTAATTGTTCCATGACGTGGTTCGGGTTAGCGCCGGGCTTATCAATCTTGTTAACTGCCACGATAATTGGCACTTCCGCCGCCTTGGCATGGTTAATCGCTTCGATAGTTTGTGGCATAACCCCGTCATCAGCCGCAACGACTAAGACGGTGATATCCGTAATGTCAGCACCACGGGCCCGCATTTCCGTAAAGGCCGCATGCCCAGGAGTATCTAAGAAGGTGATGGTCTTGCCATCATGCTTCACTTGATAGGCCCCGATAGCTTGGGTAATCCCACCAGCTTCACCAGCGGTAACGTGCGTATGCCGTAACTTATCAAGCAAGGTTGTCTTACCATGGTCAACGTGACCCATGACCGTGACAACTGGTGCCCGCGGTGCTAAGTTATCGGTATTATTAACTTCGTCTTCGAAGAATTTATCCAAGTCGGTTACATCGACCGTGACTTTTTCTTCGGCGTTAATGCCGTAATCCGCTGCTAAAACTTCAATCGTTTCTTTATCTAAGGATTGGTTTTGGTTAACCGCAACCCCTAACATAAACAACTTCTTGATAATTTCGGCTGGTTCACGGTGCAATAACTTACCCAAATCTTGGGCGTTCATGCCAACCGTGTAGACCAAGGTTTCTGGCAACGGCTTGTCCTTACGAACGGGTGCCGGCTTGTTGTTCACTTGGCGAATACGTTGGTTCTTCCGGCTTTGTTTCTTGTTGTTACGACGACGGTTATTGTTGTTACCGCCACGATAACGACCATTGCCGCCACCGTTATTATTATTGTTTAAGCTACCGCCAAAACGCCCGCTACCATTGTTGCGGCTATTGTTATTGCCGTTACTCCGGTTTTGGCCGCCATTGCTCGTGTTTGAGCGGGAACTGTTGTTGCTGTTCCGGTTTTGGCTGCTGTTATTTGAGTTCCGCGAAGTATTGTTGTTGCGGTTTTGACTGCTATTATTTGACCGATTAGCCGTGGTATTGTTGGACCGGTTGTTATTGTTACTCCGGTTTTGACTGTTGTTGCTCCGGTTACCACCATTGTTATTTGGCCGGCTACTGTTACTGTTCCGTGAACTACTCGTGGAACGGTTGCCGTTTGAATTATTACTCCGGTTTTGGCTATGGTTATTGTTATTATTACGATTATTATTCAAAGAATCACCACTCTGTTGATGACGCGAGTTGGATTGCTGCTGATTAGCAGTTCGTGTCACATTTCTAGCTTCAGGTTTTGAAGCTGCACTGGTTGTCCCAGTCGTTTTGGATTTAGGATGGGTGGCCGCGCCGCTCGTTAATTGACGGGCTTCGTTGTCACCGAGTGTCGACATATGATTTTTGACGGAGAATCCCAACTGCTGTGCTTGCGCAATCAACTGTTTACTTGGGACGTTTAGCTCCTTCGCTAATTCATAAATTCGCTTTTTCCCCATATCTTCACCCTCCTTTAGTTTGTCATGATCGCCACCATTTTGTCCGCAAAGCCGCGGTCGGTAATGGCATAAACGGTCCGTTTATTGCCAGCTGCCGCATTCAACTCTGCTTTGGTAAAAGTATCGATCACGGGAACATCGTAAGATTGGGCCTTATCATGAAACTTTTTGGCAGTCGTGGGACCCGCATCGCTCGCGATAAACACGAGTTTGGCGGATTGATTACGAATTGCGGCTAAGGACAATCCTTCGCCAGCAATTTGCTTCTTGGCACGCCGTGAAAGGCCCAGTAGGTTTAAACAAGCTTCGTTAGGCGTCATTACCGAATAATTCCTTTCGGGCTTGTTGATGATCAACGTAAGCCACTAAGTCATCATAAAAACTGGCGTCCACTTTAATTCCAAACGCTTTATCAAACGTTTTTTGCTTCTTGGCCAGTTTGGCAACTTCGACATCTAACGAAATATACGCGCCCCGTCCTGGCATTTTACCAGTAGGGTCAACGGCTACTTCGTCTTGCTTGTTCTTAACAACCCGGACTAAGTCTTTCTTGGGATGCATTTCACCCGTCACGATGTCCTTGCGCAACGGCACTTTTCTTTTTTTCATATCCCAGACCTCCTTTAATTATTCAGCGTCGCTGTCAGCGGCACTTTCGTCAGCATCTGCGGCTGATTCAACAGCTTCGCTCTCAGCTGACATGGGTTCAACGTCACTGGCTTCGGATACGGCTGGTTCAATCGTATCTTCACTAGTTTCGTCAAGGTCCGCACTGGCGTCAGCTGCGGTTTCAGCCGCCGCCACGTCAGTCGGATTCGCATCCATTATATCAGATGCTTCGGTTTCAGATTTGATATCAATCTTGAAACCAGTTAATTTTGCAGCTAAACGGGCGTTTTGACCGCGTTTCCCAATCGCCAATGATAATTGGTAATCGGGCACAACGACGGTACAGCCGCGTTCATTTTCAGGGTCAAAGATAACGTCTAATACTTCGGCCGGATTCAAGGCGTTGGCGATAAAGACCGCCGTGTCATCCGTCCATTCAACGATGTCCATGTTTTCGCCGTGCAATTCGTTAACGATGGTTTGCACCCGTTGCCCTTTAGGACCAACACAAGTCCCGACTGGGTCAACGTTCGGGTTGTTTGAACGAACGGCAACTTTCGCCCGATCGCCAGCTTCACGCGCGATTGACACGATTTCCACGATACCGTCAAAAATTTCTGGTACTTCTTGTTCAAACAAGCGTTTCAACAAGTCCGGGGCCGTCCGGGAAACGAAGACTTGTGGCCCCTTAGTCGCATTTTCAACTTTGGAAACGTAAACTTTGATTTTGTCATGAATTCGGTAAACTTCACCAGGTAATTGGTCGCCATGACCCATGACCGCTTCAACTTTACCTAAGCTGACGTAAACAAACCGGTTATCTTGGCGTTCAACTTCACCCGTGACGATTTCATTTTCATATTGACTGTATTCGTCAAAAATGATACCACGTTCGGCTTCACGCACCCGTTGCATAATAACTTGTTTAGCCGTTTGGGCCGCAATCCGACCGAAGTTTTTCGGGGTGACTTCGAAACGAATGTCATCGCCGACTTCATAAGCTTTGTTGATTGCTAAAGCATCTTGTAAACTAACTTCCAAGCGGGAATCAAAGACGTCTTCAACGACTTCTTTAACCGCATAAACATGAATATTACCCTTAACTTGGTCAAAGTCAACTTCCACGTTTTGCGCTTGACCGTAATTACGTTTATAAGCGGAAACTAAGGCCGCTTCCAAAGCGTCAATGACGACTTCTTTTTTGATACCTTTTTCTGATTCAAGGGTGTCTAAGGCCCCTAATAATTCCTTACTCATGTGTAAACTCCTTTGCTTACTAGAACTTAACGGCTAACCGAGCTTGAGCGATCTGTTGACGATCGATTGTCACGGTCTTTTTGCGCGTCTTGTCCATATAATCAATTGTTAACGTTTCAGGAGTGACGGCTGTTAAGTCGCCCTCAAAAACTTTTTTGCCGTCTAATTTTTGGTATAAGCCCACATGGACATATTTACCAATGGCGTTTTGATAGTCGGCCTCTTTTTTCAAGGGGCGTTCCGCACCCGGCGAAGACACTTCTAAGAAGTAGGCTTGCGGAATCGGATCCGGATCCATCGCATCTAATTTTTCGCTTAATTCGTCACTAACCATGGCGCATTCTTCAATATTAATGCCACCTGGCTTATCAATATAAATTCGTAAGTACCAACTCTGGCCCTCACGCACAAATTCAATGTCAACTAATTCAAACTGGTGTGCTGTTACAATCGCTTGGGCGATTGGTTGAATCGTCTCAACAACGTTATTGCTCACGTTTGTGCCTCCTTAATCCAGATTAGTCCAATAAAAAGAGTGAGCATCGCTGCTCACTCGTTAACGAGTTTTAAATTACAAGTACATATTACCATAATTATGCGCAAACCGCAACTCGGCGCCGTTTGCAGCGGTAATTTTAAAACAAAGATAATTGATTTTCGTCTGGTAAGCCTTGTAAAACCCCATTTTGGGTCATGAAATCAATCAATTTTTGCGAAACTTTGCCCCGCTTAGATAAATCTTCTTTCGATAAGAACGGCTTATCCGCCCGCGCGGCGACAATCTGTTTGGCCACGTTCAGCCCTAAACCAGGCACGGCCCGGAATGGGGCAATCAACGTGTCGCCTTCAATGGTCCAGTTGGCGGCATCAGATTTATCCAAATCGACCATCTTAAACTTGAAGCCCCGTTCCAACATTTCATTGGCGAGTTCCATAACGGTCAATAAGTTCTTTTCCGTCGCGGAAGCATCCATACCTTTATCGGTGATCACTTTCATCGACGCTTTGACGGCTTCTTTACCATGCGACATCGCGACCAGGTCAAAATCATCGGCCCGCACAGAGAAGTACGCGGCGTAATAAATCATTGGGAAGTAAACCTTGTAGTAGGCCACCCGTAACGCCATCAAAATGTAGGCGGCGGCATGGGCCCGCGGGAACATATACTTAATCTTCAAACATGAATCAATGTACCAATCCGGCACATTGGAATCCTTCATCGCTTGTTGCCACTCGTCAGGAATCCCCCGACCTTTCCGCACATGTTCCATGATTTGGAAGGACATATCAGATTCCATGCCGTAGTGGATCAAGTCGGTCATGATGTTATCCCGACATCCAATAACTTCCGCCAACGTAACCGTCCCGTCTTTAATTAATTCTTCGGCGTTGCCTAACCACACATCAGTCCCATGGGAGAGCCCCGAAATTTGTAGCAATTCATTAAAGGTCGACGGATGCGTTTCTTCGAGCATC
Source organism: Lactiplantibacillus fabifermentans DSM 21115 (assembly GCF_000498955.2). Taxonomy (GTDB): domain Bacteria; phylum Bacillota; class Bacilli; order Lactobacillales; family Lactobacillaceae; genus Lactiplantibacillus; species Lactiplantibacillus fabifermentans. Next base: position 24,318 of record NZ_AYGX02000144.1, read on the forward strand.
CCGCGGACAAACCGCGTCCCAAATTCCGGAATGCCTAACGTCCCCGTTTTGGAGAAAATTTGATCTTCATTGACGCCCAATACTTCGGGGCTCGAGAAAATCTTCATAACAGTCGGATCAACCGGCGGAATACTTTCCGGCTTAATCCCGGACAAATCTTGGAGCATCCGAATCATCGTCGGATCATCATGTCCTAAAATATCAATTTTTAAAATATTGTCATGAATCGAATGGAAATCAAAGTGGGTCGTTTGCCAAGCCGCGGTCTGGTCATCGGCCGGATATTGGACCGGCGTAAAGTCATAAATATCCATATAGTCCGGCACAACGATAATCCCGGCCGGATGTTGCCCGGTCGAACGTTTGACCCCGGTAATCCCTTTGGCGAGCCGGTCGATTTCGGCCGTCCGCAAGGTTTGTTGAGTGTCCCGTTCATAGGCTTTAGCATAACCATAACCGGTCTTATCAGCGACCGTCCCAATCGTCCCGGCCCGGTAAACATTCTTTTCACCAAACAAGACTTTGGTATAGTTATGCGCGATTGGTTGGTAGTCCCCCGAGAAGTTCAAATCAATATCGGGGACCTTGTTCCCGTAGAACCCTAAGAAAGTTTCAAACGGAATGTTTTGCCCATCGCGAACCATGTCAGTCCCACATTCGGGACAAGCTTTTGGCGGCAAATCGTAACCCGAACCGTATTCATTATTCGTATAAAAATGCGAATATTGACACTTCGGACACCGATAATGCGGCGGCATCGGGTTAACTTCGGTAATCCCAGAAAGCGTCGCAACTAAACTAGAACCAACGGACCCCCGGGACCCAACTAAGTACCCATCTTTATTAGACTTAAACACGAGCCGTTGGGCAATCAAATAAATAACCGAGAACCCATTCCCGATAATACTCTTCAATTCCTTGTCCACCCGGGCTTGGACGATATCCGGCAACGGATCGCCATACCACGCATGGGCACGGTCAAGCGTCAAGGATTCGATTTCATCTTCAGCCCCGGTCATCCGCGGCGTATAAAGTTTGTCTTTAACGGGACGGACATATTCAAAACGGTCAGCAATCGCTTGCGGCGTATCAACAACAATTTCATGCGCTGTTGCTTCACCTAAGAAATTGAAATTCTTCAACATCTCATCGGTCGTGCGGAAATGCACATCGGGACGTTCGGTCCGGTTTAATGGATTGGCCCCACCTTGGGAATGGATCAAAATCTTCCGGTAAATTTTGTCTTCCGGATTCAAGTAATGGACATCCCCCGTCGCTGCGACCGGAATATTCATCTCATGGCCTAAGTCGACCATGTTTTTGATGATTTCTTCCGCCCGTTGATTATCCGCAATCAAACCACTTTGAATTTGGGGCAAATAAACGGCCGGTGGTTGGACTTCTAAGAAGTCGTAGTAGCCCGCTTTTTGACGCGCTTCTGCCACCCCTTTTTGCATCATCGCGGTGAAGACTTCCCCGTTGGCACACGCTGAGCCGACCAGAATACCGTCACGATATTTGTTCAAGACACTGCGCGGTACTCGGGGTACCCGGTAATAATATTCAACATTGGATAAGGACACAATCTTGAATAAATTCTTTAAGCCCGCTTGCGTTGTCGCATACAAGGTCGCGTGAAACGGCCGTGAATGCCGATAAGCCGCGTTATCAGTCATATGATCATTTAACTGGTCGTGGAACTGAACGCCGTAACGTTCTTCCGCGTCTTTTAAGAAAATATGATTCAGATGACCAGTTGATTCCGCATCATAAATAGCGCGGTGATGGTGTTCCAAGTTGACGCCAAACTTCTTGGCTAACGTATTCAACCGATACCCTTTAAACGTCGGATACAGCCAACGTGCTAACGTTAACGTATCAATAATCGGATTTTCAATCGGGCCCATATTGTGACGCGCATAACCGGTATTCATAAAGCCCATATCAAACGTGACGTTATGCCCAACAACAATGGCGCCTTCACAAAATTCACGGAATAATTTGAAGACTTCTTCTTCGGACTTCGAGCCCCGGACCATATCATCCGTGATACTCGTTAGTTCCGTCGTCGTCGCTGACAATGGAAAACCCGGATCAATGAACTCTTCAAACTCTTCGACGACATTACCTTTAACCATTTTAACGGCCGACAATTCAATGACCTTGTCATAAATGGCGGACAGGCCGGTCGTTTCCGTATCGAAAACCACATACGTTGATTCTTTTAAATCATAATGGGCATCGTTAAACGCGATGGGTTCCCCGTCATCCACCATATTGGCTTCGACCCCGTATAAAATTTTAATGTTATTTTTTTCACCCGCCGCAAACGCTTCGGGAAAGGCTTGCGCCCCAGCATGGTCCGTAATCGCCACCGCGGGATGCCCCCACTTAGCCGCTTGCTTGACGAAATCCGAAATTCCATTGGTCGCATCCATGGTACTCATGTTAGAGTGCACGTGTAATTCGACCCGTTTTTCATCGGCCGGTGCTTTATCTTGACGACTCGCATGACTCGTTTCGTTAATGTCATAAGCGTTAATGGTCAAATCACGCATAAAACTATCTTCTTGCACGGAACCGCGCGCCCGCACCCACATACCGGGCTTCAAAGCGGCAAATTGCGCTTCGTCGTCGGCATTGCGGGAGAACTTTTTAATGACCATTGATGAACTATAATCGGTCACTTTTAAAATTAATAGTTGTCGTTGCGAACGTAAGACCCGGACTTCCATGTCAAAGACGTAACCTTCAACAATGACTGACCGCTCTTCTTCGGTAATTTCCACCATTTGTTTGGCCGGTTCTTGCGGGTTGATTTGTTTTCCTAATTGGACGGGACCATCAATCACCGCTGGTTCATCGGCATGTTGTTGCCGTTTTTCGTTGGCCTTTTTGATAGCCGCTTCGGCGCGCTTCGCCAATTCTTGGTCCGACTTCGCTTTTTGCGCGTGAAATTCTTCAATCTTCGCCTGTGAAGCTGATTCATCAATCATCGTATGCACGGAGAACTTCGGAAATCCGAGGGCTTGATACGTCGATTCAATCGGCCCTAATGCCGTATTATTTAAAAAGTTTTGAATAACTTCATTTTCAGCTAATAAAATAACCCGCCCATCTTCATAAGTGGGGACATTGCTATTACATAATGATTGAACTAACGGGGACTTGATGCCACTATTTTGGACAATCCATTCCCAATAGTCCGCTAACGCGCGTTGATCAACTTCCGTATCGTCAGTCACGATTTGCATTGTCACTTCCGCAATTTCATGAAACGCAATTTGGAGCTTATTGCGAAAAGTCATGAATTGCGAATACGGCAGTACATGTTGGAAATGCAAATGAAATTCCCAAACCTTAGATGCTTGATGGACCGTCAGTTTATCGATGGCTCCGGCTTGAAATGCCGTATCCATCGGCATATCGATCTGTTCAAGCAGCTTCGTAAACATTTCCTGCTGATTTAAGCTCACGCCGCACTCCTCCTAAATCTTTAAAAACTCTAATCTGCTATTGCTTTTGTATCCCGCCTCCAGCCAGTTGGGACGCCGTGGTGGGGCAACCCTGCCGAGCCAAAGAACGGTCTCGGCAGGCGGTTAGGCACCTTGCAAAACCCGCAAGTCACCTAACACGACCCATGTTCTAGGCGACCACAAAACACTCGCCAAGAACATATTCACGGCGCCATCCCATCTGACTTCCAGCTAACGTTCTAATTGTTTTAAATGAGCACGTTAGCAACTAGTTTTGACCGTTATATTTACATATTCGTAAATAGCCACGTTTTTTCATCTATTTCGTCTATTCGAAAAATATCAATATTATCCAGTTATCCGTCGGTGAATGACTAATTGATAATGACAGTCGCCAAACTAGGCATAACGGGTAGCCATTTCATCACCATTTAACTTGGTAGTTCTACTACCAACTGGCCTTATCATAATCGGTCATATAAATCGACGCAATTCCGAAAAAAAACATCAGTCATAACTTGACTTGATTGGGAGTATCACCCAACCCATTGACAAACGAGAACATTAGCCAAAATAAACTGTCCAACTGCCAGACTGGCTTAAAGTGGCACCATTGTTATCCAGAAATCAATCTAGCGGCCGGCTGACCGTAATGGAAGCCGCCATGCGGGTGGCGTTAACGGGATGATTTGTATCCCGTTTACACCACGGACGTCTTTTGAGGCTTGCTTTTCAGGCTCAAAAGCGAGGGCCAAGACCGCTTCTCAGGCTTGGACCGGTCCCCATGGCAGCTGGAATTACGGTCAGCCAACCGTGGCAAAGCAACCTTTACCTGCCGTCCTAACGAAAATCACCTAGTTTCTAAGGTGCCGAAACTAGGTGATTTCTGCAGACACATATGTTTAGTGTACGCATTTTTGGATTAACTTGCAACGGTTGGGTCGCTTAGATTAATCGATGTTTTTTAATAAGACCGCTAAGTTGTTAGCGACTTCTTCTTGCTTAACTTCTAAAGTTTCGCCGGTTTCGCGGAGCTTGATTTCGACGATTCCTTCACTGGCCTTTTTACCGACCGTGATGCGGGCTGGGAGTCCCATCAAATCAGAATCGGCAAACTTCACGCCGGGACGTTCTTTACGGTCATCGTATAAGACTTTGTAACCAGCAGCTTCTAATTGAGCTTCAACTTGGTCAGCAACTTCAACTTGGTCGGCCTTCTTAGGATTAACGGGAATGACATGCACGTCAAATGGCGCAATGGCTTTTGGCCAAATCAAACCATTATCATCGGCGCGTTGTTCGGCGATGGCTGACAATAACCGGGAAACCCCGATACCATAACAACCCATGATTACTGGAATGTTGCGACCGTTTTGATCCAAGACTTCCGCATGTAAGTCTTTTGAGTAACGCGTACCAAGTTTGAAGATATGCCCGATTTCAATCCCGCGAGTGAACTTCAAGACGCCGGCACCATCTGGTGATAATTCGCCTTCTTGAACAAAACGAATGTCCACATAGTCTTCAGCATGGAAATCCCGTTCAGGATTAACATTAGTGAAATGATGGTCGTCTTCATTAGCACCGACCGTGATGTTAACCATATCCTTAACATAAACGTCGGCCACAATTTTAACATCTTCACTGACGTTGACTGGTCCAAGGGAACCAAAGTCCGCCCCCAAGTATTGTTTAGCTTGTTCTGGAGTGGCCATTTCTAAGAAGTCAGCGCCTAAGTAATTTTTCAACTTAACGTCATTAACTTCGTGGTCACCACGAACTAAGGCCATCACGGGTTCGTCATCAGCCATGAATAAAATACTCTTAACGAGTTGATCCGCACCAACTTCTAAGAACTTGGCTAAATCATCGATGCTCTTAACGCCGGGAGTTTCGATTTTTTCCATGTCTTGTAGTGAGGCATGGGACTTCTTTGGCACGTACAAACTCTTGGCCATTTCCAAGTTAGCCGCGTAATCGCTCGAATCAGAATACACGATGGTATCTTCACCAACGGGTGCCATCGCTGAATATTCACGAGAATCTTTCCCACCCATGGCACCACCGTCACCGATGATAGAACGGAATTTCAAGCCCACCCGGTCAAAAATGTTCGTGTAAGCTTGCGCCATATCTTTAAATGTGACGTCCAAAGAGTCTTCGTCCGCATGGAAGGAATACGCGTCTTTCATGATGAATTCACGACCACGTAACAAGCCATAACGAGGGCGATCTTCGTCACGATACTTGGCTTGGATTTGATATAACGTCAATGGTAATTTCTTGTATGACTTAATTTCATCACGCACGATTGACGTAAAAGTTTCTTCATGGGTTGGACCTAAGATGAATTCCCGGTCGTGGCGGTTCTTTAATTTGAACAATTCTGGCCCATAAGTTTCATAACGGCCAGTGGCTTGCCACAATTCAGCCGGAATCACAGCTGGAACTAACATTTCGGCTGCGTCAATGTTTTCCATTTCTTCCCGAATAATCTTTTCGATATTCGTTAAGACCCGGTAAGCTAATGGTAAATAAGCGTACATCCCTGCTGAAATTTGACGAATATAGCCCGCGCGTAACATCATTTGATGACTGAGCGCTTCGGCGTCATTCGGCACTTCTTTCAAAGTAGGAATTAACAATTTCGATTGTTTCATCTACAAATCTTCTCCTTATTGGTGCCAATTTTAATTTATAAACTTAGAAGAAATATCGTTGGATATCATTCCAAGTTACTAAAATCATTAATAACATTAATAGGCCAAAGCCAATTAACGTGATAATACTTTCGGTTTCCATCCGTAACGGTTTGCCCCGAATGCCTTCCACGATGTTCAATAAAATTTTACCACCATCGAGGGCCGGAATCGGTAATAAGTTCACGATTCCTAAGTTGATCGATAAGACGGCTAACAAGTAAATCACTTGCCGCAACCCGGATTTAGCCGCTTGCGACGTCGTGGCAAAAATCGCCACGGGACCGCCCAAGTCATTTAAGCTAAAGCCGTGGGTGACCATCCGCCCGAGCACTTGGAAAATCTGCTTAGTAATACTCCACGAGCCGGTGAAACCATAGGCCAACTTCGCGCCTAAGCTCGTATCCGTCTTGGTGGCCCAAACGACCCCAATCTGACCAATCTTATTACCAGAAACGGTCTTAGCGGCTGGTTTAACCGTCACGGTCTTCGTTTGACCGGCATGCTTCAAAGTTAGCTTAACCTTTTGATTAGGGCTATCTTGAATCAAAATGGAAATTGATTGCGCACTCGTCATCTTTTTACCGTTGACGGCGACAATTTGATCACCCTTTTGAATGCCCGCTGAACGGGCCACCGAATTAGCGGTAGTCGACGCCACGTTAGTTGTGGTCGTCGTGACGCCACCTTGCATAAAGGCCAAGATGGCAAACGTGATAATCGCTAAAATAAAGTTATTCATTGGACCCGCAAAGTTGGTCAACATGCGTTGCCATAACTTCGCTGATTGAAATTGCGTATCAAGCGGGGCAATTTGAACTTCGGTACCATCACTTTCAACAATCGTCGCATCATGATGCACCGCATACCGTTTAACTTCACTCTCGTCACCGTTTTCGTAACCTTCAATCCAGAGTTCTTTTTCAAGATCAGTGGCGGTAACGGACAACGGAATCCCATTGAATAAGGTCGTTTTCTTGCTAGCGTTGATGGAATGTACTAAGCCATCCTCACCAATTTGTAAACTCACCGGGGTACCCGGCTTTAATTCTTCGTCTTCATCATCGGCGACCCCCGCCATGCGCACGTAACCCCCGATTGGTAAGAACCGGAGCGTATACGTGGTGGCATTACGGCGAAACGCCACCGCTTTAGGACCCATGCCGACTGAAAATTCGCGCACCAAGATTCCCGCCCGTTTGGCAAAGTAAAAATGGCCGAATTCATGCACAATGACTAAAATCCCAAAAACGATAATGAACGTAATAATCGTAACTATCAAATCAACGTTCCTTTCTCCCACCACACGGGGTGGCTCGGCTTAAAACAAGCCGAATAAATGGGCGATTGGGAAGACTAACAACATGCTGTCAAAGCGGTCTAAAATACCACCGTGCCCTGGCAAAATCTTACCAGAATCTTTGACGCCGTAATAACGTTTCAACGCTGATTCGACTAAATCACCAAATTGACCAACGACCGATAAGACAATCGTAATCGCAATCAAAGCAACCGCATCATAAGAACTAACATTGAGCGCTAAGGCAAAGCCACCCGCGATAATGACCCCAATCACACTACCGCCGATACAGCCTTCCCAAGTTTTGTTGGGACTAATGGGCGTGACCTTGTGGCGACCTAGTTTCCGGCCGACCATGTAGGCCCCACTATCCGTTGCCCAAACAATAAACATTAAGTACAGTAACATATACAAGCCGGCTAAATCGTGCATACCGGTACCACGTGCCGTGGCGAAGTAGTTAAAGCCCATGCCGATGTACAGCATCCCCAACGTCAACATCCCAGCATCATCAAATGAGAACCGGTTCTTTGACCAAACGGTATGGAGCAATAACAAGATAACTAAGAAATAGACCACGTAGGATTTGCTCAATTGGTCTGGGAGACCATTAAACCACCGATTCGGGGCAATCTCAATCATCACACCGAGCATGCTGACAATCGCTTCAAAAGAAATCAAGAGTTTCTTGCGCATGATCAATAATTCGCTCATCGCAATGGCCCCCAAAAGCATTGCCACAATATCTAGCGTGACCCCACCGATATAAATTACCGGAATAAACAAGATCAGCGCCACGACGGCCGTAATGACCCGTTGTTTCATAATGTAAAACTCCCTTTTTATTTTTTGTCTGACAAGCCGCCAAACCGACGATCGCGACTTTGATAATCTGCGATGCAAGCTGCCAGCGTGTCAGCAGTAAAATCTGGCCATTTAACATCCGTGAATTCAAGTTCACTGTATGCGATTTGCCAAAGTAAAAAGTTGGAAATGCGTTCTTCGCCACTCGTGCGAATCAGCAAATCCGGATCATGATATGGTGCTAATGGTGCCGTCATCAAAGCGTCATCGACGGTCGTATCATCAATATCTGCGACTGCCAACTGGCCATCCGCGACTTTTTGGGCAATCGCTTGAATCCCAGTGACGATTTCAGCCCGTGAGCCGTAGTTTAACGCAAAGTTCAAGACCATGCCATCACAATGCTTCGTATCTTCAATGGCATCGTTAACGGCCTTTTGAGTCGCGGCTGGTAACTTATCCGTGTAACCCATCACTTGCACCTGGACGTTATTCTTAATCAAGTCCGGCACAAAAGTATCAAAGAAACTGACTGGCAACTGCATCAAATAATTGACTTCATCAGTCGGGCGTTTCCAATTTTCCGTGGAAAACGCATAAAGTGTCAGGACTTTCACTCCCAGGTCACTCGCAGCAATCGTGACCTTTTTGACGGTGTTCATCCCTTCTTTGTGCCCCGCGATACGCGGTAAATGACGCGCTTTGGCCCAACGACCGTTACCATCCATAATGATAGCCACGTGCGCCGGAATCCGTTGCGGGTCAAGTTCGACCGCTGTTTCATCAGCGGGATCATTTTTATTTAAAAAAGCGAACAAATTGCACCTCCAAAAAAAGCTTAACCACTCATCATTTTACCAAAAAAAGCGCCATTAAACTATTCTGCAACAAAAAAAGGCTTGAATTTCTTCAAGCCTTAATCATTCTGCAAGCTTTATTAGCCTTCGAGCACTTCTTTTTCTTTATCAGCGACGATGGCATCCACGGCTTTACCCGCTTCATTGGTCAACTTTTGGGCTTGATCTTCCAATTCATGTAATTGGTCATCAGTGAAGTCGCCATTTTTGTGGCCCTTCTTCAAAGCTTCCATGGCGTCACGCCGCACGTTACGGACGGCAACTTTGGCGCGTTCACCTTCAGCTTTAACGTCCTTAGCTAACTCTTTACGCCGTTCTTCAGTTAATTGTGGTACTACTAACCGAATTGCGGAGCCGTCGTTGGCTGGGCTAATGCCTAAGTCGGAAGCTAAGATTGCTTTTTCGATTTCTTTTAAAGCTGACTTGTCAAATGGCGTCACCATCAAGACCCGTGGTTCGGGCACGGTAATTGCGGCCATTTGGTTTAATGGTGTTGGTTGACCATAGTAGTCAGCGGAAATCCGGTTTAAAAGTGAAGCGTTCGCGCGGCCGGCCCGAATGTTACCTAATTCGCGACTCAAAGCGGCTTCGGCTTTTTCCATTTTATCTTGCGCACTCTTTAAGATTGGTTCTGTCACTGCCATGTTATTTCCCCCTTACAGTTGTACCGATGTGTTCACCGGCAACGACTTTACGAATGTTACCAGGTTCGTTCAAGTTGAATACGACAACCGGAATATCATTATCCATAGATAATGAACTAGCCGTGGTATCCATGACTTGTAACCCTTTATTGATAATATCAAGATGGGTCAATTGGTCGAATTTAACCGCCTTAGGATCCTTGTTAGGGTCGGCTGAGTAAACCCCATCAACCCCATTTTTCGCCATTAAAATCGCATCGGCGTTAATTTCAGCGGCCCGCAATGCAGCGGTCGTATCGGTTGAGAAGTATGGACTACCGGTCCCACCGGCAAAAATAACAATCCGGCGTTTTTCAAGATGCCGCATCGCTTTGCGTCGAATATATGGTTCAGCGATTTGACGCATTTCAATTGACGTTTGCACGCGTGTAGGCACGTCGATTGATTCCAAGTTATCTTGTAAGGCTAAGGCATTCATGATAGTTGCTAACATCCCGATGTAATCGGCCTGGGCGCGTTCCATACCCATTTGGGCACCAGCTTCACCGCGCCACATGTTACCGCCACCAACGACAATAGCGATTTGTACGCCCATATCGTAGACGTCCTTCAATTCTTCGGCCACCGTCTTAATAACTGGTGGGTTGATCCCGAATCCTTTATCACCGGCCAAAGCTTCGCCGCTTAACTTAAGAATTACACGTTTATATTTAACTTCCGACATCGTTTCGTCCTCCTCGAAATTATCTGGTACTATTCTACCATACTATTAATAACCATTACACATTGGCGTTGGGATTCGTTGCCGCCTCCAGCCGGTTGGAACTGCGCTGTGAAGCAGCCCTGAAGCCAAAGAGCGGTCTTCAGGGCGACTTGGTGCCCTGCACAACCCGCAAGTCACCAAGGTCGGCCATTCACTAAGTCGGCCCAAAACACCGACTAAGTGAATCGACACAGCGCAATTCCAACCGGCTTCCGGCTAAAATTAATGTCACTCGTGTGGCGTGGCATATTTTGAGATAAAAATAGCCACGTCCACGCATTTTACTTTGATACCAGACTATTGCATATAACAAGTACCATTGTGTTGCAATAATTGAATTAATTGTCTGACACAAAAACGAACGTTCAAGTCCTGGCAATTAGCACACCTGACCAACCATATCACTGATAAACCAATTAATCACTATGTTGGCGGTTACCCCGAAGCGATACCACATTTTCTTAAAGGAAAATCAATTCAGTTGTGAGTCCGTTGCAATGGAAGCCGCCGTACAACTGGCTGGTTTTAGATTGGACCCACCAACATCGAAAATGTTCCATCACAAATTCATATACTTAACGTTGTTTTGAGAATGAGTGGTAACTTAGCAGTTGGCTGACCGTAATGGAATCGTCCTGAAAGTGGCATTAACGGGCGTTGTTTGCCCGTTTACACCACGGACGCCTTTTGAGACTTGGGCTTCAGGCTCAAAAGCGAGGTCCAAGACCGCTTCTCAGGCTTGGACCGGTCCCAGGACGATGGCATTACGGTCAGTCAACTGCGGCAACAACCAACTACTTCAAAATAAGGTTCGAGACCATCTGCTGGCATCATACCCACACCCTAGATTTCTGCAAAAAAAAGGAATCACCACAAAACAGTGTTTTGTCGCAATCCCTTTAAAGATCAGTGATCGACTAGTCTTTGATTTGGCTCATAATTTCGTCTACGAAATTACCAGTTTGCTTTTCGATACCTTCGCCGACTTCAAAGCGAACAAAGGTGTTAACCTTGCCACCCTTTGATTCAACAAAGTGTGAAACCGTTTGGTCAGAATCCTTAACGAATTCTTGGTCGTCCAAGCTGATTTCTGAGAGCCATTTGTTCAAACGGCCTTCAACCATCTTTTCAACGATTTTTTCAGGCTTGCCTTCGTTTAAGGCTTCCTTAACTAAAACGTCTTTTTCATGGGCTAAAGTTTCAGCAGGCACTTGGTTACGGTTAACGTATTCTGGGTTAATCGCAGCAACGTGCATCGCAACATCTTTAGCAGTTTCTTCGTCAGCGCCGTCCAAGACAACTAAAGCGCCAATTTGGCCACCGTTATGGATGTATGAACCAAAGTTTTGGTCCGCACCCTTTTCGATAACTTTGAAACGACGTAAGCTAACTTTTTCACCAGTCACTTGCGTGGTTTCGATAACGTCATCGTTAACGGTCCCTTTGTCAGATTTCAATGCTAAGGCAGCTTCAACTGATTCAGGTGCTTCTTCAGCAATCTTATCAGCGATTTCAGCAACTAAAGCTTTGAATGGGTCACTTGAAGCAACGAAGTCAGTTTCTGAGTTAACTTCAACGATGGCCGCATGGTCACCCTTGATAGCTACCGCAGCCATACCTTCAGCGGCAACGCGGCCACTCTTCTTTTCAGCTTTAGCAACGCCTTTTTCGCGTAAAACGTCAACGGCTTTTTCCATGTCGCCTTCAGTTTCAACTAACGCTTTTTTAGCGTCCATCATACCAACACCGGTTTTGTCACGGAGTTCTTTAACTTGTGCTGCAGAAATCTTTGCCATAGTTTACTCTCCTTTGAGTATCTTTGTTTTTTATAAAAGGCTGCCCGCAAAATCAGGCCGATAAGGTCCGCGATTTTTTAGACAGCCTAATTATTTCGAATTAATTATTTGTCAGACTTAGCGTCATTGTCGCCTTCAACGGCTTCAACGATGTCTTCCAAAGAATCAACGGACTTCTTAGCGTCCTTGTTGTCTTTGAATGAGTCTTCAGTAACATCTTCGTCTTCACCTTGACGGCCTTCGATAACAGCGTCAGCCATCTTAGAAGTGATCAAACGAACGGCACGAATAGCGTCATCGTTTGATGGGATGATTACGTCGATATCATCTGGGTCAGTGTTAGTATCAACCATCGCTACGATTGGAATGTTCAACTTTTGAGCTTCCTTAACCGCGATTTGTTCCTTGCGAGGGTCAACGATAAACATAACGTCTGGGATGCGAGGCATGTCTTCGATACCGCCCAAGAACTTTTCAAGCTTGGCACGTTGCTTTTGAAGTAATGAAACTTCCTTCTTAGGCAAACGATCGAAAGTACCGTCTTCTTCCATCTTCTTCAAATCTTTAAGACGCTTGATCCGAGTTTGGATAGTATTCCAGTTAGTCAAAGTCCCACCTAACCAACGATGGTTAACGTAGTATTGACCTGCACGGGTAGCTTCTTCTTCGATTGAATCTTGGGCTTGTTTCTTAGTCCCAACGAATAAGATAACACCGTCGTCAGCAGCAGCGTCTTTAACGAAGTTGTATGCTGAGTCGATCATCTTAACCGTCTTTTGTAAATCGATGATGTAGATGCCGTTCCGTTCCGTAAAGATGTATGGTTTCATCTTAGGATTCCAACGACGAGTTTGGTGACCGAAATGGACACCGGCTTCAAGCAATTGTTTCATAGAAATAACAGCCATGATAAATGTGCCTCCAAAAAATTTGTTTTGTATTCCTCCCCGCGGCTCAACTGACTCTGGAACTCTCCCGAGCACAACCGTAGCCATCACAACGGGTGTGAATTGGTTTTAACACCGAAAATTAGTATACCGAAAAACACGCGCCCTTGCAACAATTTTCACCAAGAATTTGTCATTTTTGTAAAATGTGATAAGATACTATCTTGCATAGGAGGCTCAACTAATCATGATCAAAGCCATCATTTTTGACGTAGATGACACCCTCTACGATCAAAAATCACCATTCAGCGCCGCGATTCAGCAAACTTTCAAGTTGCCGTTTACGCCCACTGAATTGGCTCAAATTTTCAAACGTTTTCGTGATTTCAATGACCGCACTTTTGAACAAGTTGCGACTAATGAACTTAGTTTAGAAGCATGGCAAACCGCGCGGCTACGGCATGCCATGACTGACTTGACCACGACGACGATTACAACTGATTGGGCTATCCAATTCGAAATGGCTTATCACAAAGCCTTGGCAAATATTGAACTATTTCCAGGCCTCGGGACCACGTTAGAAAAGCTCAGTCATTGTTTTGAAATCGGCATCATTACCAACGGGCCGACTGCGACGCAACGTCATAAATTGCAACAATTGCAAATTCAGCGTTACGTGCACCCGGACAATATTTTTATTTCCGAAGAATTGGGGATTGCCAAACCAGACCCCTCAATTTTCACGACTTGGGCCCATCAGGCTGGCATTCGTGCCAATCAAGCCGCGTACGTCGGCGACAACGCCGCGTTAGATATGACCAGTGCTAAACACGCTGGCTGGCAAACATTTTGGTTCAATCACCGCCAAAATATGCAAAGCCAACCAACCGTGATTCCTGATCAAATCATCCAAAGTCCAGACGAACTTAATGACCTACTGTTAGCCCTCGCCCAAGCGGCGGTTTAATCAGTAGTTGGCGACTATCTTAATTGATAGTCGTCTTTTTTGTTGATTCCAAAATAAACCGTCTTCGAACGTTGATCTCCAGCAAGTTAAAATGTTTCTCGTACCGGGACCAGCTGGCGCAAAAGCACGGTCACCTGCTTCGTTTTTGAGCTCAGCCAAGACCGCTAATCTCAAAAAACGTCCTTGTTCTAAGCCGAGAAACTCACTCGACTAAGAACAACATCGGTACGTTCACACTTCAACTTGCTTCCAGGATGTCATTGCTTAATTACACTTACCATTTGAACAACGCGACCATTGAGTCGTCCTACACTCACTAATCCCATTTAATATCCGATAACCGTCATAAAAATCCAAGCAAGTCATTTTTTGGTCTTGCTTGACATTAAAATATGACATTCAAGTTTGCATCGACGCCAGTATCCACATGAAATAAACAGTTGTTAGATACAATTTCTTGTCATTGCTCTAAATAGAAGTGATGTGTAACCTTCCTTTAAATTGATTTCATTTGGAATTTCTTATATAAAATAGATACAAATAGTTGGGGTGTTCACGCCGATATTTGATGTGGCCAACAAGTAACTTCGAGTCCAAGTTCTACTTCCGCATAACTTTTCGTTAGCTTAAATCCTGCTAAGCCAGACGCGCCGAACAACGCCCGCCGTGTCGCAAATAATTGCTGGCGAACCGTGCCAGCGATTATTTGGGGCCGACTTTTGCGACCGACATGGGTTATCGTCGGGCGTAAAAGCGCCCTGACGACCGCATTTTGGCGTCAGGTCTGCCCCACGGCGGGCGTTGTTCAGTGCGACTGGCGACAACTGCCATCAAACTCTGGGGACTTACGGTTTTGGTTTACTTGGCAAACTTGCTGAAACGTGGACTGGCTAACTGATACCTGCGCTTAGCTACATCCCCCGCTCGCCCAGCAAAGCCCGCCGGACAAACGGGGGATGCGGCTAATGCTCAGTATCAACCCGTTAGCCAGCCCACTCTATGTACAAAAAAAACGCACCCACCGAAGTGAGTGCGTCCGAATAACTCAGGAGAAATTAGTCAAACTTAACTTGCGTGTCAGCTTTACCAGTTTCGATGAATTGTTTGTTGTTGTCCATTGAGATGTGCACCATGTTATGAACAGCTGGTTCCGTGTAGAACGCAGTATGTGGTGTAATCAAAACGTTGTCGCGGTTGAACAAGTTCATGAAGACCTTGTCATCAATCGTTTGACCTTCAAGGTCTTTGTTAAAGATCTTAGTTTCGTATTCGTAAGTGTCAAGGGCAGCACCGGCAACTTTGCCGCTGTCTAAGGCCTTGATCAAGTCTTCTGAATCGATGAGCGTACCACGAGCAAAGTTCAAGATGTAGGCGCCATCTTTCATCTTGCCAAATGATTCAGCATTTAACATGTGGTAGTTATCCTTCAAAGCTGGAACGTGTAAAGTAATAACGTCTGATTGGGCGTATAATTCGTCCAACGTATCAACGTACATACCTTCTTTGTCAAGTTCAGCGTTACGGTATACATCGTAACCGATAACCTTGGCACCGAAGCCTTTGAAGATATCGATAGCGGCACGGCCAATACGACCAGTACCAACAACCCCAACCGTCATCGTGTTTAATTCTTTAGCGATGTTTGGAGCCCAACGGAAGTCTTGCTTAGCAAGCTTCTTGTTGAACATTGGAGTTTGACGTAATAATTGCATCAATTGGGTTACTGATAATTCAGCAATCGCATTTGGTGAGTATGCAGGCACGTTAGAGATGTTTAACCCACGTTCCTTAACAGTTGGGACGTCGACATTGTCAACACCAACGTTACGAAGTGAGATGTTCTTAACACCTTCGTCAGCTAACTTGTTTAAAACAGCAGCAGTGTAATCCTTTTGTTGGTATACATCGGCACCGTCAAAGCCCTTAGCTAATTCGGCAGTATTTTCGTCAAGTAATTCAGGAACTAACTTAACTTCAACATCGGGATGTTCTTCCATCCAAGTTTTGAAGAATGGACGTTCGTCATCACGTACAGCATATGCAATAATTTTCATTACAGAAATTCCTCCTATATATTGATACATTAAATATTATAACAGTAAATGTCAGAAATAGAATGACAAAATGTGAAAACTTTGCTAAATTTTCACATTATGTTCTGACAAGTACTTTAGCTTGGCAGCGCGAGGCTGATGTTTAAAGGCATACTCAGCTTTTAAGGCGGCCGATTTTTCAGGAAAACTTTCATGGTAAATCATTTTTAATGGGCGTCTCGTCGCCGGTCGGGTGTATTTAGCCCCCTTACCGGCATTGTGCGTCGCTAACCGCCGTTCTAAGTCGTCCGTAAAGCCACCATACAAGGTGTTATCCGCACAAAGCAAGACATAAAAGTAGTACGTTTTAGTTGCCATAGAGTAATTGGTGCACCTCTTCTCCATACTCGCCGTTCGCTTGATACACGACGACGGGTGGTAAAATCCGGACGCCATTCGGCTTACCATCTTTAATCATTTCAATTAAGACCATATTAGCTTCACGGTCCGCTTTCGGATGGACAAACCGGAGTCGCTTCGGTGCTAAGCGATGGGCGCGCATCGTGGCAAACAAGTCGTCTAAGCGTTCCGGCCGGTGAACAAAATAAGCCTTCCCGCTCATTTTTAGTAAATCACTCGTCACCGCTAAAATCTGATCTAAGTTCGCCGAAATTTCATGTCGCGCAATTGCCAAATGGGGATTAGGATTTTTTTGACTGGTGGGCTGGTCTTTAAAATACGGTGGATTGCATAGGACAACGTCCACGGAATCTTTGGCAATCGTCTCAGTAACCGTGAGTAAATCTTGATTTAAAACCGTCATTTTATCAGTCAAATCATTTAGCGCAATACTGCGAGTCGCCATATCCGCCAAACGCGGCTGCAATTCCACTTCCGTAATTTGACCATTCGTCTGACTGCTGACAAACAATCCCACGGCACCATTACCCGCACACAAATCCACAGCGGTCGTTTTGCGTGACTTTGGCACTTGCGCGAATGCCCCGAGTAAGACCGCATCTAATGAAAACGAAAAGACGGTCGGGCTTTGAATAATTTGAATATCTTTACTATATAATTGGTCAATGCGCTCATCTGCGCGTAACGTAACTGCTGTCAATGGTCGTTCCTACTTTCTCAAAAGTTCTTAGTCAGCATACCATACAATTAACTTGCAGAATTTTAAAATTTTCGTCATACTATGTGCAGTAACTTGACGAAAGGAAGTTTGCGATGTTTTATCGATTCATGCGCGGCTTAGTGCGGGTCATCATTGCCATCATTAATGGTAACGCCCACTACCAAGGTCGTGAAAAACTACCCAAGGGTGCTTACATTTTAGTAGGTCCCCATCGCACTTGGTTTGACCCCATCTTTTATGCGCTAGCTGGCAGCCCGATGCAATTCAGCTTTATGGCCAAACAAGAACTTTTTAAAAATCCCGTTTTAAGCTTTATTTTAACGCACGCCAATGCTTTTCCGGTTGATCGTGCCCATCCGGGGCCATCCGCGATTAAGACGCCGGTTAAATTTTTGCGCAAAGGAAACCTCTCATTAATTATGTTTCCATCCGGTACGCGCCATTCCCAAGAATTAAAAGGTGGCGCGACGGTCATTGCAAAAATGGCGGGCGTTCCACTTGTGCCCACGGTTTATCAAGGCCCGTTAACGTTTAAGCGGCTCTTTAGTCGTAAACGTGTCACCGTTCGTTTTGGCGATCCCATCTATGTGGACCGCAAATTAAAACTCGACAATGCTGGCCAAAAACAAATTGAAACGCAAATGCTACAAGCTTTTGACGACTTAGATGCCGCCATTGACCCGAACTTTCATTATGTTGATCCAGCCGAAAAAAAACACGCCAACTAAGGCGTGTTTTTTATTTAGGCTTATTTGCTGTCTTTAGAAGCCGCCTTCATCGAATTCAACATTTGATGTAACTTCTTTTCGGATGGGCGTTGACCCATTTGCATCATCATAGTGCGTAACATTTCTTCACTAATCGGTGGATTTTGCTTTAAGTAGTTTTGCATATAGTGCCGGGCACCAAAGAAACCACCAGTTAAGCCAACTAAGACCCCTAATACGACGATTAAGATCCAAATACCAGTACTCACAGTCATTTCCCTCCCTTTTTGCAGTCTTCATTAAACTAGTCTACACAATATAAATGTAAAAGAAAAGGAAAATTTGCCATTCGACAAATCTTCCTGACTTAATTTAATCGTCACGCAAGCCACGGTCACGTTGGACTTGGCGGACCTTTTCGGGGGTAACTTCCTTACCATCCTTGTCGTACACTTGTAACATTTCGACTTGTTGGCGGAAACCCGCACGAAATTCTTTTAAATATTTTTGACGTAAATCTTTACGTTCGAGTTCTTCTAGTTCGGTCAGGCCTTCTGCCTTGGCTTTATGCGCCAACTCATTAATACGGCCGAGTAATTCTTTTGAAATCAATGAATGCGCTCCTTTCAATTTTCATGAATAGAATACACGATTTTTGACCTTAATGCAATTTTCCGACTTTGTCAACCGAACATTTGTTTGAAGTCGACAAAAAGCTATGCTACAATTGCTTTAACAACTAATAAATAAAAATAAATGAGGTGCCGAGATGAGTAAAACATCGGAAAGCAAACAAATGGCCGTTCTCCGTTTTATTTATGAACGCGTCAATGAAAAAGGATATCCGCCAACTGTTCGTGAAATTGGTGAAGCCGTTGACTTGTCTTCGACTTCTACAGTCCACGGGCACATTTCCCGCTTAGAGAAAAAGGGATTGATTCAAAAAGACCCCACCAAACCACGGGCAATTGAAGTTACCCCCGCTGGTTTTGAAGCGTTAGGCGTTGAAATCCGGCCACATCAAATTCCCGTCTTAGGGACTGTTGCGGCTGGTCAACCAATCTTAGCCGTCCAAGAAGCCACCGACTACTTCCCCATCCCAAAAGACTTAGAATCTTTTGGCGGTGACTTGTTCATGCTCACCATTCGCGGTGAAAGTATGATCAATATCGGGATTTTAAACGGTGACCAAGTCATCGTCCGCCGGCAATCATCCGCCGATAATGGGGATATCATTATCGCCATGACTGACGAAAACGAAGCGACCTGCAAACGATTCTTCAAAGAAGCCGATCACTATCGGTTACAACCTGAAAATGATACGATGGCGCCAATTATTTTGAACCAAGTATCGGTCTTAGGTAAAGTCGTTGGCTTATACCGTGACATGCTCTTTTAACCAATTAAAGGTCCGTTCTCGCTTGTTGAGGACGGACCTTTTGGTTACTTTGCAGCCAAATAGGCCGGGAATAACGCTTCATAGATATTGATGAAGTCCAAATACATGGCTTGCGAGACATACTCATCACCTTGATGGGCCGTCAAATTGCCGGGACCAAAGACACTATAATCGGCCCCAATTGGATGATCGACTAAAAATCGCCGCGCATCCGTCCCACCAGCAGCCCCCATCGTTGGAATCGCTTGGCGATTGGCCGGTAACCCTAACGCTTGGGCGATTTGGTCATTTTGTTGGGCTTCTTTCGGACTGAATTGCGCCCGTTGATAATACGGTAACGCGATCTTTTGAATCAACTGAATCATTTTCGAATGTGGATCGCCAACAATTGGTTCCAATGACATTTCAATCTTAAATTTAATATGGCTTTGGTGTTGCCGGTTGAATTCGTCAATCGTGTCCGTGAACACCTGAATCAACGCGTCATTGCTGACTTCGGGAATCGTGCGCATATTTACTTGGGCTTGCGCCAAATCTGGAATCGTATTCACTTGTTCACCACCATGAAAAACGTCGATATTAAATAGTGTGTCCGTATTCAGCGTTTGATTGTAAGCCCCCGCTGCCACGACTTGTACCCGCTGTTTGATTTGATAAAGCACACTCAACAGTTGGTCGACCGCATTACTTCCCAAATTGGGCATCGAACTATGGGCAGCCCGCCCTTTGGCTGTCAAGGTAATGTCAATCGACCCAGCTTGGCCATAACAAATGCGATAGCCCGATGGTTCCGCAATCATTAACGCGGTTACGTCGCGCATATAGCCGGCGGCCGTTAATGCGGCGGCGCCTTTCTCGGCAAACTCTTCCCCAAATGTCGCCAACAACCGGACCGTCCCATGTAACGGTGTACCGGCTTCCTTTAATTCAATCATCGCAATTACTAACGCGGCTAACCCACTCTTCATATCACAGGCGCCCCGACCGATCAGACGATCCCCCTCGATCGTTAAAGTAAAGGGGGCGCTATGCCAATCACGACGTTCAGCCGCAACCACGTCCATATGACCAGAAACGGCCAAAACCGGCGACCCACTGCCAATTTCAGCTACCAGATTAGCCCGGTCAATGCCCGCTGGAAAAACATCACACTGAATCTCGGCTGCATCAAATAATTTTTTTAAGTAATTCGCCACGGCCAATTCATTGCCGTTAACCGAATTAATGGCTACTAACTGCCGTAAAACATCAATCTTTGTCGCCGTTTCCATAACGCTGACCCCCATTAACTATTAATTCTAACCGATATTAGGTTTGCCCTAATGATGCCACTTTTTATCTATTTTTGATAGCGGTTACAATGGTTGATAAAGTTGATTTAGCAACGTTAATTAGCCGATTGACAATTGATTTTAAACCACCCTTCAAACCGTGGACTTTTAGCATTCTCAATGGTTTTTTAATAAGTTTAACGAAGTCACGTAATAGTTCAATGGTATAATGATTACACGAATTTAAATATCAGGAGTTGGTCACATGTTATTTGTTGCCATAATTGGCCTCATTGTATTCTTACTAGCCATTTTTTCCGTCATGTACGCCCGGCAAACTGGTGGGGGCTGGAAGTTCTTAACATTCATCGCCGTCCTCAGCTTAATCGTCACCGGTTTTGCCACTTATAAATTACCATTTTGGTCGTTCAACAAAACTGCCAGCAGTGAATCTTCGTCGACCGCGACGAGTACAAGCGCTAGCAGCAGTTCGGCCAAGCTTGATTCTTCTTCGGCCGTCTTCAATGAAGGGAGTCAAAAGAAAGCCGCTGCCACCACTAAGTTAAAAGAAGACAGCATCTTAAAACAACTCAAAACCAACTATAAAGATATGGGAACGATCACGTTGGACCGCACCAGCAAGACTTTCACCGTCACGCCGACCAATGCTAAATATGTGAAGTCACTCAAAATCATTAAAAAGTATCCGTCAAAAAACACCAAAGCCATTACCACAATTACGGATAACTTAGAATCCTTATCTACTTCACTCAAGAAGAACTTGGCTAGTGGTTACACGATTCGCTTATTAGAACCCGGTACCACGGATACCACCTTAATTAGCGTCAAAGATGGTAAAGTTGTTACTAACAATTTCAAGTAATAAAAAGCTTCGCAGCCTTTTTGACTGCGAAGCTTTTTATTATGCCTGCGTATCTAAATATTGATGTTGTTCGGCCTTTTGACCGGTCAATACAAAACGATGCGGATCATCGGCGTAGTCAATGACTTGGTCAGTATCATTCCAAGCTAACTGCCCGTTGAATAACCGTTCATATTCAGCGACACTCACCCGTTGCCGACGAGCTAATCGTTGTGGCAAGCCTAAGTCGAGACCTTGCTGGTAAGCAGGTTGTAAGCGGCCAGCATAAAATTCCCCTTCAGCACCGGAACCGTAACTAAATAGTCCAATTAAATCATTGGGTTTTAACGTGGCATCCGTTAATAGTAATGATAACAAGCTCAAATATAATGAACCCGTGTATAAATTACCCACTTGGCGATTAAAGTGGCGTGCATGTTCAAAGTGCGCCAACAACGCTGCTTGTTGGTCCATAGTCGCTAATGGTAACACACTGCGCAAGGCTTTGAGACCCATCTTAGTATACGGCAAGTGGAATGTCAGGGCCGTGAAATCGGCAATCGACATGTCTTGTTCCGCCAAATAACCTTTGAAAACATCTTGGAAATAGTCGATATAAATGTTTGATGAGTATTTCCCATCCACTAGCGCAGTTGTATGATACAACGGTCGCCAAAAATCCATCACATCTTGACTCAGCATGACCGAATTGGTGTCTAACGCTAAAACTTGGGGATTCGCGCTAATCAGCATGGCCAGCGCCCCGCCACCTTGGGTCGGTTCACCAGAGGTGTGTAAGCCATAGCGCGCAATATCGGTCCCAATCACAAGCGCCTTTTTATCAGGATGCACCCGCACATGGTCTTGGGCCAGTTGGACGCCGGCCGTGGCCGCATAACAAGCTTCCTTCATTTCAATGGTCCGCACGCGCCGATTCAATCCGAGCAACTGCGCCACATAAATCGCCGCCGCTTTAGAATTATCGACACCGGATTCCGTGGCAACGACTAATAAGTCGATGGCGGCAATATCAGCTGCCGTCAACATTGGATAAGCCGCATTGGCTGCTAAAGTTACGGCATCTTGACTCGGTGGAATCACGGCCATTTTGGACTGGCCAATCCCAATCAAATATTTATCCGGTGCTTCATCACGGGCATTCGCCAATTCAGCCATGTCGACATACAAATGTGACGTCGCAAAGTGTAATTTATCAATCCCGACTTGCATGCTTATTCCCTCCATTTTGTTACTTACAACTATTCTATTTTTGGCGTTCGACCTAGATAATGAAAGTCCGGGTCGTCACCGGATGTGTAGCACGCAAACGACTTGGTGAGTTCGTTATGAAACGTGACCAGAATTGCGGGGGTCGCCCAAGTAGACGCCGCCCAGAAAACCGTATCATCAAATTCTCGGTTATCGTTTGGATACCGATAATAACCCAACTTTTCATCCCAAATCGTCCCATGCGTGTTTAACCAATCTTCCGCTAGCCCCGCTTGCACGACGGCAATGACATCCTGATTATCATGAATCAACGCCGCCAATTTATTCCAATCGAGTTGCCGGTCATGTAACTTCGGCAACTGATTGCGGGTACCTAACGGCGTATGTTGTAAGTCAATTGGTGTTAAATCAATAAAATCCATTATATCATCTGCTTTCAGTCGGAGCGAATTTGAATCGCTAAGCGGTCAAGTTCGGATTATCCGGACGATGACAAACGCGTTCAATCTCAGCTAAAGTTACTTCAATGGTTTCCCAAGTTGTTGGGCCATCACCTACATCAGCTAAAAAATGTGTGCTTTCAAATATCTCAACAATGCCCGCGGTTCGACCATCTTTCAAAATAACATCATCATACGCTTGAATGTCCACTGAGCTCACTTTCCTTAACAGTTGCTCGTCAAATCACATCACGATAATTCTAATATCGCGCCACTGATCGCGGATGTGCTTGCCATCAACCACATAGTCAAGTACCGCATCGGCATCATCGGTTGGAAAGGTATAATCAAAGTCCCCGCTGGCAATAATTCTTGGGCCCTGTGGTGTACCAATGTACCATTCAACGTTATTAATCAGGATTCGGATTTCTAAAAACATTTCGAGGGCTTCACGCAATTGATTAAGCGACTCAAAGCGGTCGTCATTCGGTTTTGATGGTCGTTTTTTCACCATACTGCCTCCTTTCTGGCTACCTCATCCGCTAGCCATTATTACTGTCTTTATTATACTTCATAATTAATTTGGCACTAATTGTAATAACTTTTATCGTATGGTTTAATTAAAATTGTTTCAAAAGGATACAAAGGGGATTAATTTAATGAACAAGAAAACAAGTTTCAGACTGTTGGCAACACATTTTTATGTCATTTAATTTATAAAGCTTTGGAGGAAACAAATTGAAAAGAATATTACTCACTTGCCTATTAAGTATGACCTCAGGCATGCTAGTTACCGAAATTTTCGCGAACGCCAAAACGACTGAAGTATACGCCACGAATAGCTTCATTGAAGTTTATTCCAAACATAAAGATGAATACTCAGTCATTTCATCCGCCCGCGGCACCGTTTTTAAAACCAAAAATCCCAACAGCAATCCGTGGATTAAAGTGACTGACAATGGTAACGAGTACATCTACGTCCGCAAACAAGATGTTTCAAAAACTATTCCGACCAGCACTAGTCACGGCTACTCATGGTGGGCCAAGCCCCGCAAAGTTATTGTGACCAAAGATACGCGTATCCGGAAGATAAAGGTACAGTACCCCCACTACAAAAACTACAGCGTCAAAACTGCAATTTTAAAACGTGGTACCGTCATCACGACCAATCACGCGGTCAGTTATGATTGGATTATCCAAAAGAAAGGCTATGCCCACAACAGTCACTATTTCTGGGTCATGAATGGTAGCAGTAAACCAAATTGGATTACCCCTTATTCTGGGTACTGGCCCGTTTCCAACAAATCAGTTCAATCTTCCTATCTCTACACGCGTAAAAACGCTAAGAGTGTTTGGTTGTACAGTGAGCCTGGCAAGCGCAAAGGGCTCTTATGATGTAATTACGGACAACTTGTTCGCTATAATTATCTCAAAGGAGTC